>CAYIBG010000050.1:0-11246 GCA_964361365.1 uncultured Ignavibacteriaceae bacterium
TCCATCATGAATCCGATGGTGCCCGTCGGAGCAAGCACGGTGGCTTGCGAGTTCCGGATCCCGTATTCTTTTCCGATGGTAACGACGTCTTTCCACACGTTCGCCGAGGCTTCCCACAGCTCATTTTCCACAAGGTTCTTGTCGATTTTCTCAGCATAAATGCCGTGTTTGGTCATCACGTTCAGCATCGGCTCACGGTTCTTTTCGTAGCCTTTGAATGGGCCCATTTCCTTGGCGATGAGGGCGGATTGCTTGTAGGCCTCGCCGCTCATTAATGAAGTAATCGCTGCAGCCGTTGCACGGCCTTCTTCGCCGTCGTAAGGCAGGCCGCGGGACATGAGCAGTGCGCCGAGGTTGGCGTAGCCCAAACCGAGAGGGCGATAATCGTAGCTGTTCTGCGTGATGGCAGGCGTCGGGTAGCTGGAATTGTCCACTGAAATCTCCATCGCCGTAATCGTAACCTGTACTGCTTTCCGGAATGACTCGACGTCGAAGCTGTGGTCTTCCTTGCGAAACTTCATCAGGTTCAGCGAGGCAAGGTTGCAGGCCGTGTCGTCCAGGAACATGTACTCGCTGCACGGGTTCGACGAGTTGATCGGGGCCGTGTTGGAGCTCGTGTGCCAGTTGTTGACCGTCGTGTGGTATTGCAAACCCGGGTCGCCGCAAATCCAGGCAGCGTCGGAGATCTGGCGCATCAGATCGCGGGCTTTGTGTTTTTCAACAGGTTTGCCTGTCGTGACGGCCAGTGTCCACCAGTCCTTGTCTTCGATAACGGCTTTCATGAACTCGTCGGTGACGCGCACAGAATGGTTTGCATTCTGATAGAAAATGGAATCGTAGGCGCCGCCGGGCACGTTGAAGCCGCCGTCGTAACCGGAGTCGATAAGAGCCCAGGCTTTCTTTTCCTCGTCCGCTTTGCAGTTGATGAATTCCGGCACGTCGGGGTGGTCGGCGTTGAGGATGACCATCTTGGCCGCGCGACGGGTCTTGCCGCCCGATTTGATGACGCCCGCGAAAGCGTCGAAGCCCTTCATGAAGGAAACCGGTCCCGAAGGTGTGCCGCCGCCCGAGAGTCTTTCCTTGGATGAGCGAAGTGTGGAGAGGTTGGAACCCGTGCCGGAGCCAAACTTGAACAGCATGCCTTCCGTTTTGGCGAGCGTCAGGATGGAGTCCATCGAATCTTTCACCGAGTTGATGAAGCACGCCGAACACTGCGGCTTTTCTTCAACGCCCACATTGAACCAAACGGGGCTGTTGAATGCCATGTACTGGTTCACGAGCAGGAAGCAAAGTTCATCGTAAAAAATATCAGCATCTTCCTGCGAGGAGAAATAGCCGCACTTCAGGCCCCACTTGTGGTACGAACGGGCCACACGCTCGATCAGCTGCTTCACGCTGCGCTCGCGATCCGGCATGTTGACCGTGCCGTGGAAATACTTTGACACCACGACGTTCGTTGCCGTCATCGACCACGATTTCGGGATCTCGACGTCCTTCTGCTCGAAAATCTTCTCACCCTTCTCATTAGATATAACGGCAGTTCTCAACTCCCATTCTATCTCATCAAAAGGATGGACTCCCGGCTTTGTGTAATATCTTTGGAATTTCAGCCCTCGCTCAGCCTGCGGCGTCTCCTTCGTTTTCGCCGAGACTTTCTTGGCTTCCGTTTCGATCATGACAACTCCTTACCTGTTAAAATGTGAAGGGATCGTGAATAAACTGTTTAAATCCGAAATTCGAAACCCTAAGCATGAAACAAATCCGAATGTCGAAATCCAGAACTCAAAACCGAATTCTGTTAACGCACGTTAACGCTGATGTGAAGAAAAAAGAAAATCTTCGTACACAATCATCCCGACTTGAATCACTCAGGATGGTGGATGTTCGATTTCTTTCGTTTGAATGAACTTAGTGAAAAGGTTGAAGCTGGAAGCTGCGTTTTCCTATTTCTCTCATTGGAGGGTCGTCTTCACAGGTCGTTTTCGGGAGACGCAACTGGTTTCAAAGATAGCGGGTTACGGGTGGTTTGTCAAGTTAAAAATGAGGCGTCTGTTAAAATTACAAAGACTGGTCTTGACATAACTCCTTCGGATGAAGCAAGGCGGCTGGTGAGTGACGGGTACAGATTGCCGGAGCGCTCATTAGGATCCAAGACATCAAGCCGTCGCAAGTTGTGTGCACGTCGACGTTTCTGGGAAAGAAGATATGACATGACGCTCAAGCTTCCTGCCAAAAGGGCTTTCCCTTGCTTCTGATGGCGTGTTGGAGTAATTTTGAACCGCATTAAGAGAATTCACTCAGGAATTTTGGAGGCATCATGTCTGTTCTGGTTGCGTTTTCGACCATCCCGGAGATGTTCGACAGGATCACGTCAAGATTTGCGGATGAGCAGAGGCCGATGCTCATGCACAAGGTTGACGGAGCATACAAAGGGATCACGTACCAAGAATACCGAAAGAATGTGGAGCTTTTTGGGATGGGTCTCGCCTCGCTTGGCCTCAAAAAGGGCGATAAGGTTGGGATCATAGCCGAGAACAGGCCCGAATGGATCGTGGCGGACATGGCCATCGTGTGCCTGGGCGCCGTGGACGTGCCGATTTATCCCACACTCACTCCCAAACAAGTCGAGTTCATCTTTAACGACGCACAAGTAAAAATCGCCATCGTCTCGAACATGTTCCAACTGAACAAAGTCTTGAAAATTAAGAACGACGTGAAAACGTTGGAACGCTGTATCATTATGTCTGAAAAAGGAGCCATCGAGGACAAGGACGTTCTGGCGTTTTCAAAGATCTACGCACTCGGCACCGAGTTTGAAAAATCGAATCCGAGCCACTTCCGGGAGAGCATGGCGAAGCCCAAACCTGAAGACCTGCTCACGATCATCTACACCTCCGGAACGACAGGAAACCCCAAAGGCGTAATGTTAACGCACGATAACCTTGTGTCCAACATCGTCGCGTCAGCCGATGCCATTCCCTTCGGTCCGACGGACGTTTTGCTTTCATTCCTTCCCTTGTGTCACTCGTTTGAACGGATGGCCGGTTACTACACTGCCATGTCCACAGGCGCTCAGGTCGCCTACGCCGAAAGCATCGAGACGGTGCGGGACAACCTGGTGGAAGTGAAACCGACGATCGTGACAACTGTTCCGAGATTGTTCGAGCGGATCCGCGGCCGCATGTTGAAGCAAGTAGACAACAGCCCGCCCATCAGGCAAAAGATTTTTTACTGGGCTGTGGGAGTCGGGGGCGAATATGCAGCGGCAAAGAAGCGCGGTCGTGTGGGGGCAGGGTTGGCACTTAAACATGCGATCGCATCAAAGCTCGTGTTTTCGAAGCTCCAGGCGAGGACGGGCGGGAGGATCAGGTTTTTTGTCTCAGGCGGTGCGGCGCTCTCCAAGGATCTGGGCGAATTCTTTGAAGCGGTGGGCATCCAAATCATCGAGGGATACGGCCTCACGGAGACATCGCCGGTATTGACTGTGAACAGGCTGAACGACTTCAAGTTCGGGACGGTTGGGAAGCCGATAGAACGAGTGGAAATCAAGATCGCGGAGGACGGGGAAATCCTGGCCCGAGGCCCCTGCATTATGAAAGGCTACTATAATAGCCCAAAGGCGACGGACGAAGTAATCGACAAGCAGGGGTGGTTCCATACCGGCGATGTGGGCATGTTCGACAAGGAAGGCCACTTGATGATCACAGACCGGAAAAAGCACCTGTTTGTCAGCTCGGGCGGCAAAAACATTGCGCCGCAGCCTATTGAAAACCTGTTTTTACAGAGCAAATACATCGACCAGTTCGTGCTGATCGGCGACGGCCGTATGTTTTGTACAGCCCTTATTGTGCCTGAATTCGACACGTTGAAAGACTACGCGAACAGTGCCGGCGTGGGTTTCTCGAACGAATCCGAGCTCATTTCCAAGGATACGATTCGCAAGCTGTTCCATCAGGAAATCGAAAAACTCCAAAAGGACTTATCGCATTTCGAGCGGGTCCGCCGGTTTGAGCTTTTGCCGCAAGCCTTGACTGTGGAAAACGGTGAAATCACGCCAACACAGAAGGTCAAACGCAAGGTGGTGGAGCAGAAATACGCTCCGATTATTGAGAAGATGTATGAAAATGTAGGGTAATCGAAACCCTAATCAAAAAATCCTAAATTCTAATATCGAAATCCTAAACAATCTCGAAATTCAAATCCCAAATTTCGTAAAAAACCATGAGTTTGTGATTTCGGAATTTGGACTTTGGATTTATTTTGGATTTAGGACTTCGTGCTTCGCCTGCGGCAGGCAGGGATTTGCCTCTGTACTACCTCGGAACCCTCTTAACCTTCCTCTGTATGATCCTTCCCGGTACAACCCAGGCGTCCGGGAATCCGTTATTAATCAGCACAGAGAGACGCTGGTTGGCTTCGAGTCGGGTGGGGAAATCGCCAACACGCACTTTGTACACAGGCGGGTCGTAGACAACGTAGACAGAATCCTGAACCAGCCTTCCGAGTGCCATCGTCCTCGTGGAGTTTGACTCGTCAATGCTGGCAGAAGCAAAAATCTGGATTCTGAACCCTTGCAGGATTTCCTCTTCGACAGCAACGCTATCTTTCGGAATATTGACCTCATCCAGCTGCCTTCCGGCCGTGTCGCTCTTCTGCACGATTCTGACGTCGTTGTCGAAGTCGGATGGGTTCAGAGTGGCTTCATAGTAGGAAAGGGGTGCTTTTTGCTTGTTGGGGGTTTTGTCCGGCTGGGATTCTAAGGCCTGTTTGGGTCCGGAACAAGCCAAGAAGGTTAGCGCCGGCAGAACGAGAAAGAGATTCTTGCTTCTCATAGTAGCTACTTCGCGATGTAATTCACCCAACAGCCGGAGAAATCCTTGGGGAATTTTTCCAGAAGTTCCTTGCGGAGTAAACTGGCCTCTTTCCTCGTATCAAACTTCCCAACGCTTACACGATACAATTTGTCCGCTTCGCCAAAGTTATTCAGGACTACCTGATTGCCGAGACGTTCCTTTGTCGCTTTTTGCATCTTGAGGGCATTCTGGGCATTACCAAAGGCGCCGATTTGAATCGTGTATGCCGGGTTTTCCGGCCGCACGACTGCCCGCATGGTCTGTTTAGATTTTCTCGTCAACGATGCTTTCACCGTGTCCTGTTTAGACTGAAATCGTGCGCCGCTCCGACTCTTGACTGGCTTAGGTTTTTCCCTCGAAGCTGTGGCCTCCGCCTTCATGCGAATTGCCTGCGTATCGATCGGAACAACCGTCTGCTGGGGTACAACTGCCCGGGAACCGCCGGAACCCGTCTCCTCCGATGAAACGCACGAGGCCAGCCAAAAGGAAACAGCAGGCACCAACAAAGCCAGAAACCTGGCCGACTTTGAAGAGTTGATCAATATGATGCGGGAGTCGATTCTTTTTCTCCGGTAACGATCTTGACGCTTGCACTCGCTCCGATTCGGTCTGCTCCGCTCTCGATGAGCGCCTTTGCCTGCTCCTGGGTCCTGACACCGCCCGATGCTTTGATGCCCAGATCTGGCCCAACCACAAGTCGCATGAGAGCGATGTCGCCAACTGTGGCACCGCCTTTGGCGAATCCGGTGGACGTCTTAACAAAGTCGGCCCCGGCACGTTTTGCGAGCACGCATGCCTTGATTTTCTCTTCGTCTGTCAGCAGTCCTGTTTCAATAATCACTTTTGCGAGTACGTTGTTTCGGTGGGCGGCATGCACGACCGCTAAAATATCATTTTGCACGTAGTCGAATTCGCCAGACTTCAACATCCCGACGTTGATGACCATGTCCACCTCGCGTGCGCCGTCTTTGATGGCCCGCTCCGTCTCAAAGGTTTTCGATTCTGTCGATGTCGCTCCCAGGGGAAAACCGATGACGGTGCAGACCTTGACGCTGGTGTCTCGCAGCAGTTGAGCACAAAGCTTCACGTACCCAGGGTTGATACAAACGCTCGCAAAACCGTACTGCTTCGCCTCGGCACAAAGTTCTTCAACCTGTTGCTTTGTCGCTTCGGGTTTCAACAAGGTGTGGTCGATCATTCGTGCGATCGAAGTATCAAACGCTCCAACCCGCACACCGACGCCCGCCGTGATCCGGTCCGCCCCACTCTTGACGATGTTGCTAACGCCTTCCTTGTTGTGGACGACGCAGAGGTTGTCCGAGCAGATCCCGTCTTTACAGCACGCGTGGGCATTGCTTTCCTTCAGGACCTCATCGATGAGGCGCAGGATCGTGGCTTTATCGACGCTGATGGGCTGATGCGGCATTGGACTGAATATAGAAGAAATTGGGGGAGGTTACAAGGGGAGATGACTCGGTGATCCTTCCGAAGGGCTTTCAGATTCAACAAAACCTTCGGAAGGACGAATCACTTCATGTATCCGAGTTTTTTCCAAATCTGCGCACCCTTGTCGAGCAGCGCATCCAGCTCATGCTCAATCACCTGATCTTCCTTCTTGAAATTGAAACAGGTTTTTCCTTTGAGATATTTCATTGCTGTCGGCGCAATGCCGCGGAATTCTTTGTAGTTGTAATAGACGGGGAACAAGTAAAAACTCACCATGTCTTTTCGGGCCACAGTGCTGGAAAAATACATTCCAGGAACCACAGTCTTCTTGCTTCCGCAGGGGACGGGTTTGTTGCCCATGATCTCGTAGGTATCGGCGGTGTCCTTCGAGACCACCATAAGCGGGCATTGTTTCTTCAACGCAGTTTTGAGCTTGTTGAAAATGTTTTTTCGGGCTGAAGGGGAGAGGGGCATGGGCCTTTTTGGGCAATATAGAAGGAATTAGCCGGTGTCACAAGAGCGCGGATCGCTTAAGGGCGAAAAAGTCGGACAGGGCGTGACGCTTTGATGGTCTTGATGATTTTTCGGTCTGTGACACTTACGACGAGCATGTAGTTGCCGGGGTCGACCTTGCTAACATCGAGTACAAGAAACAAGGGATAGAATTGTTCGGTGCCTTGTTTTTCAAACTCCTTGATAATTATTGGCTGCCCGCTGGACCCAATTTCCTGAAGTGAGGCTTGCATTCGGAAGGCGGTCTTCCCTGTGTCGTCTTTCGTAAGATTATAGACATGAATGTAAGCGTGCACCGGCTTGGTAGATGGGTAAATCCAAAGCGGGCTTGGCTCGACCTTCATTCCTTCGATTTCAACATTCGTGCGCCCAATAGAAGGGATGAGGAATTGAAGATCGCTGAGCGCGAGGTCCTTTTGCCCGAATGCGGGGATCTTCTTGCTTGCCTTCACATTGCCGAGGAGATTCGTGCCGAGAGGCTTTACGAAAAGGCTTATTTCATAGTTGTCCGGGCGAAGATATGTTCTCACAAGTCGCATCATCGCACCGGGTGAAATCCTGTTAATCGGAATAGAAACCGTGTCCAATTCGCTCTGAACCGTACTTTGCGACTGATTGACGATGGAAAACCCCAATTCTGCTTTAAAAACATTTATGGAATCGGGGATTGACTTTACGAGCGTGACGACCGGGATGGCATAGCTGAAATCGACTAATGTTCGACCGCCTTCAGAGCGAAACGCATCAACGGAAAAAGGTATCGGAAATGTCTTCTTTTCTTCCTTCCATGTGTGCCGGTCCGTGGAGAGAGCGGCCATCACGGTCTCCTGAGTTTGCTTGGATATCCGATCTGTAAGGATTTCTCTCTCGGAAGGTTCAGCGCGGGATAGTCGGTAGAAAACAGGATCCCATGAAGCAAGGTCTTCCCATGCTTTCGCATAGGGCGGAAATCGGACGAGGCGCCAGTTATTGCTCATTCCTCCTTCCATCGTGAAATGAAAAATCATCTCTGGTGCATCAGGTCTCGACGAGTACATCCATGACTCTGTGGGGTTCAGAATTTCCTCTCCAAGATACTTCTGAATTTGGTCCGGCGGGCCATGCCTAACGTAGATGAGTCCTTTGTCGTTATATTCGTCGTTTAACCAATAGGCTTTCGGAAACTGAAGCTGGCGCAGCTTGTCGGGATTATTCGCATAGGTCCGATCGCCGTCGTAGTGCTCTTTGGTCTCCGCTTGAAGAAACCGCTTATGATGTTCAGTCAGTCGTGGATTGATTTTTGAGCCGGGCGTTGGATTACGATTTATCCAGACCGAGAGGATGAACCTGCCCTTATCCCTGAGGGACCGAAGAGAAGCAAACGTTTCCAATTCAGCATCTGTCAGGAGAAGTTTCACTTCATCGAAGACGATTTGGAGTCCTAATCTTGTGGTGATTTCATTCACTGCCCGCCAATAATAGCTTTCACCCAAGTCCACACTGTCACGCGCATAGCTGATCTTTGCTAGGGAAAGGTAGAGAGGCTGAAGTGGCATGTCGAGCCGGAGTTTTAACAAGTCAAGAAAAAGCGATTCTGCTTGATCGAGCATTCCAGCCCGCCTCATTGCTTCGCCGATGAAATATGTCGCATACTCAGTCAATTGACCACGCAGCCACTCAAACACTACTTGAGGAGTTCCGTTGAAGACAAAGCTTTTATACAATTTGAACAAGCCAACCTGGGCGTGAAGCATTTCAGGTGAGAATCGAAGTTGTGCGCGGGCGGCCTCCAATGCGCGTGGGTAATCCCCCTGGCACTTCAACAAAAGAGAGTATTGAAAGAGAACATCGCTGAACGAAGAATCGGTGGCAAGAACAAATTGAAAGTGTTCTTTTGATTCGTCCCAGTCTGTTTTGAGGAGAACGCCGCGCAGCCTATTTAGAAAAATTGACTGTTTTCCGATTTCCCGATAACAAATGCCGAGCCCATAGTGTCCGAAAACGCTTTTTGGGTCTCGTTTCAAAAGACTCTCAAGACGTGATCGGGCATCTTTCCAGGATTCGTCAGTGAGGGCGATCTTCCCCTCGATTTCCAGCACACGTGTCGGGTTTTTGGAGGATTTCAATGCACTACGGTAGAGTTCTTTCGCAACGTCCTTCCTGGATTCGAACACGAACGCATCAGCCCTTGTGATGAGACTGTCAACTTGAGGCTCGAGAGACCTTCCTTGAGCGAGAATGGATGAAAAGAGGAACGAAAGAAGAATGAGATTTAGCAGGAGAAACTTCATGGAGCACGAAAGAGCGAGACGATTTCTCAATGACCAAAATTAGTAAATCAGCGGTTCACAAACCTCTTCAAAAACCTACTTAGGTTTTCCCATTCTTTTTGCCATAACATTTTCAAACGTTTGCTTCAGGTCCGGCAAATTCGCCACAAGGGCAGTGAAATCGCCTTTTTTCAATGTCAGCACGTCGGTCGATTTGAGGCATCGAATCGTTGCGCCGCGGGTTTTCTGATTTAACAACGCCATCTCGCCGAAAAACTCGCCCGGCTGCAAATGCGCGATGACTTTTTCGATGCCGTCATCCTCCCGCACGACCTCCGCCTCTCCCCGAAGTAGGATATACAATGTATCTCCAAGGTCGCCCTGTCGAAACACGATTTCGCCGGGTTCAAAATGTGCCTGCGCAACACCCTGCGCCGTTCCGAGTTTCAGTTGCACGAGCTCGGTTGGAATGAGCAAGTCGAGTGCCCACGCGAGGCCAACTTTGATTTTGCGGTCGAGGCCCGGTAGTTTCCAGAGGTAAATCGTGCGCCAGAGAAACCAGGCAATGAAGCCGGAGAATCGAAAATAGTCGAACAATTCGGCCACGGCACTCCGGTAACCCAATGAGCCCATTTTGCCGAGACCCTTGAATTGAAACTGTTTTTTCTCGCCTCCCCGGATATCGGCTGCAATGTTGTGGGCCGCTGTCATGCCTTCCCGAATGGCGTACTGGGCTGTTGGCGGACAAAACCCTTCACCGGATGGGTTTGGTATGAGGGCGCAATCGCCGAGCGCCCACGCATGTTCAACCCCTTCCACCTCGAGAAAGCGGTTGCATTTGATTTTCCCTTTGTCCTTCGGAATATCCAGGCCGTCGATAAGCGGGTGGGGCGAGGAAGGGACGGTTGAAACCAGAGTTTTCGTGGGGATGCGCTCGTCGGTGACAAGGATCGCAGCGTCCGAACTGGCAGAGCGCAATCTGGTTTTCAATCGTATTTCCACTCCGCGGTTGTAAAGAAGGTTTTGTGCATACAACCCGAGTTCTTTGCTGACTTCGCGGTCGAGAATTCGTTCGCCGGAATGGATCAGAACGACTCTGATGTCGGTCTGTTCGATTCCCCGGTAGATCTTTGCCGCACGGCGCACAAAGTCGTTCACTTCCGCACAAACCTCCACGCCCGAAAACCCGCCTCCTGCGACCACAAAGGTAAGCAGCTGTTGCCGCAACTCGAGATCCGTTTCAATGTCAGCTTCCTCGAGGACATGAATCACGTGGTTACGCAGGAAAATTGCGTCGGCGAGGTTTTTGAAGGGCATGGCATGCTCGGGCAGGCCCACCATGCCTCGAAAATCCGTAACGTTGCCGAGCGCGAAAACGAGATAGTCGTAACCCAGCATGTAGGGTCGCGGGCGGAAGCCTTGACTGAGTGTGATAATCTTTTGTTGGATGTCGAGCGCTTCGACGTCGCGCACAATAAGGCGGCTTGCGTGCAGAAGGCGGCGAATGGGACTGACGGTGTCGAGGATACCGATGCTTCCTGAAATGACCTCGGGTAACATCGGCTGGAACACGAAGTAATTCTCGCGGTTCACGAGCGTGATTTCGAAGTCATTCTTGCTTCCGAGAAGAGATTCGAGCTCCATGGCGGCATAGACTCCGGCGAAGCCGCCTCCCAGGATGACGACCCGCGGTTTATGGGGTGGCTGCATTTATAGGCTGGTCGGCATTAATGCCGACCTGTGAGAAAAAAGTGCGTGATGCAAAGGTGTTTGGCCGTTAAGAGATCATTGCTCGAAACTTCTCGGGCATATCGGCGATCTTTCGTTTATCGTAGTCGAAAAACACGATTCCCGTTTTTGCACGGGCTACTTCTTTGCCGCTTTTCTTGTTTGTAAGCAAATAAACGAAATCGAACCCTACTCGCTGCAAGTCTGCAACGGCAACATCGATTGTGAGCACATCGCCATAAAAGGCCTCGGACTTGTACACAATGACCGCATCCGACATGATAGTGCCAACGCCTTCGATGTTCAGCTCCGTGTAACCGTGTTTATTCCAGAAGCGGACCCGGGCCTCGTGAATCAACGAAAGCACGGTGTCATTGCCGAGGTGGTTATTGTAGTTGACATCGCCGATGCGAAGCGGGATTTCAGTGGAAAAATGGAACTTCGAAGGGAGGTCGAG
>CAYIBG010000051.1:0-5751 GCA_964361365.1 uncultured Ignavibacteriaceae bacterium
CGTTTCTTCACTTCTTTGAGAATCCCGGAGCGTTCGTATTTCTTTTTAAACCGCCGAATCGCACGGTCGATGGGTTCGTTTTCGCCGATGACTATGCCGACCAAACAATCACCTCCATTTCGCAGGTCTTCATTGAGTTATGACAATTGTGAAACGGTTTCCAGCTGGAGGTTTTCGATAAGCTTTCTTTCTCCCAGCTTTTCGAAAGAGACGGTGATCGAGTGAATTCCATTCGACATCTTGTCTTTCTTGGTCACTTTTCCCATATCATCGAGTTCAACATGATAAATTGCCTGGCCGAGTGAGTACTCTTTATCCTTGGAATACTCCACGCACTCGTTCCTTTCGATCTTGACGGAAAAAGCGTTCTTGTCCTTCTGGACACTCGAAGCTTCCAACAAGGCGCTGTGCTTGCATCGAGTGCAGCGATACCACACCTTCCCCGAAGGGGCGTCGCCCGCTTCGTTCTGCATTCCACCAACAAGTTCCATCTTTGTCTGTTTACGGCAATACGCACACTGGTGCATGATAAATTTCGATTTAGCCATAACGCACCTTCCCTTTCAACGCATGGGTGTTTACTTCACTCGAGCAGACCAGGAAGTCCGGAAATGGAATGCTTGACAACTCTTACAAAATTACGCAAAATATCCAGCTAAGTCAAGATACGTTTCAATTGAGACCGCCGGTGTTCTCACAATGACTGAACTAAAAATCGACACTCTAGGATTCACCGTTTCATTCCTGCAGAAACACAGGATTGTCCTCATCATTGCCGCCATGTTTCTCGTCGTTTGCGGAATTTGCTTAAACAACATTGTCATCTACACTCCGGATAGCGCCCGGTACGTCGCGTGGGCGAAGTCTCTCTCGGACTTCGAAGGCTACAAGGATGAAACCGGGTTGGAGCCATCCCGGTATGTAATTCACGCACCGCTTTATCCGCTTCTCTTGGCCCCCGTTGCCCGTTTCTTTCCGTACAGTGTCATCGCAATGAAAGCGACCACCGTTCTCTTCGGGGTCTTCGCACTTTTTGCATTTTCTGCCTGGCTGAACACCAGAGTACCTGCATACCTTGCCGGGTTTGCAGCAGCGATATTTGTACTGAACCCATTGGTCATTATCTATTCTACGCAAGTGCTTTCTGACGTGGCTTTTGCAGCATGCTTGATATGCTTTTTTGTTTTTCTCGAGAAGGATGCAGGACATGCCAACAAAAGAGCCTTCGTCGGAGTACTGATCACTGCGACGGCTGCTGTTTTTCTCCGAGAGGTCGGCCTGACCGTGATGATGACGGCAGCAGCGTTCTATGCAACCAAAAAGGAGTACCAAAAAGCCCTGCTTTCCTGCTTTGTGCCTGTCGTTTGGTACCTCCTTTGGGTTGTCCGGAATGAGGTTGTGGTCGCAGGATTCGAAATGCCAGTGATGAGGAATTCGCAGATCTTCATGACGCATCTCTTCACTCCGCAAGATGCGAGTATGACGCGGGAATTCGCCGAGCGGTTTCTGAGCAATGTGAAGGTTTATAGCAATTTGGTCGGTCAACTTGTCTTTATGCCTGAATATACCAGCCGGAGTTATGGTGCAGTTTCCACCAGCGATTTTCTTGTTCAATCCGCATGGGCCTATGTTGACTATGCCCGAATCCCTCTGATCGGACTCACACTTGGATTGTCAGTGCTTGGAATTCTCAGGCAGTGGAAATCATCACTGGCGGGACGAATCACGCTCCTGTTCCTGGGTTTTTACTCCATGCCCATATTACTGTATCCCATTAACGACATCCGTTTTCTCGTGCCGCTGATTCCCATCATGCTTTACCATGGTGTGCACGGATTCCGTGAACTACAGTATTTCCTTCAACGAAGGATGAAATCAGGAGCCGTCACTGTTCTCCTGTCTGTTGTGTGCATGGGCTGCATTTTCCCGAACGTCGCCTGGCTTTCGAATTATGTGTTCAATAACCGTCTTTATGCGCAGGTGATGTCAGGAAGGGAATCGCCGGAACGTATCAGGCAGCTCCCGGATCACTTCAAACGGCCAATCGACATCGTCGGTCAGTGGATTGCAAGGAACTCAGACTCCTCTACGGTCGTGGGGTCGGTATGGAAGGAGCTGTTTTTCTGGCTCGAAGGCAGGAAAATCGTCGAGATGAATCCTCAAATAATCCTTGACGGCTTCGATCAGCTCATCAGGGATTACAACGTGGGATTTCTGGTGTCCGCCGTTGGAATCTCCGGGCTTCGGGAATATGAGCTGCAAATGGCCTCATCATTCCGATTCGATTTCGAAACAGTGTACCGCGTTGGAAGTCTCGAAGTGAATAAGGTGTCAAGAAAGAGTTCCGCCAAGGATCCCTCTCCTAAACCACAGAACGCCTCAGATAAACGATTGGATGATATACTGCGGGAGAAAGAAATTCAATCGAACCTCAGGTTTGGACTCCAGAGACTTGAGGTAAACTCAATTCAAGCAGAAAGTGTCTTTACGGAAATATGGAAAACGAGGACGAGCTTTGGAACAATTGTATTCTATACCGCAGTCGCCAAGGAATTCAACGACAGTCTTGACCAGGCAAGCGAATTGTTTAGAAGGTTTCGTTCCATTCCGCAGGCGGGTTCGTTGCTGACCCAGACATGGTACCATCTGGAAATCATCACAAGATTGCGCTCGGCTCAGCAAGAAACCGACCGCGTGAGGCGGGCCGAGAAATTCTACATTTTAGGCGTGAATTATTGGGAACTGGCCTTCCGGAAGAGGGCCGTGGACATGCTCCAACGGTCTCTTGAGGCCGATTCCAGCTTCTTCCCGGCCCTTGTCTTTGGGTCGTTGTACGCGTTTCAGAGCGGAGACACCGTTCTTGCCCGCCGGTACCATAAGATGGCGTTTTCTATCGACCCATCGAATGAGCTGACAAAGGCTTTTTCCGTTGTGTTCAAACATCTGGATTCTCTTCAAGGGAAGATCGGTGACAGCAAAAGGATGCGCCATCGTATTGCTATTGCCAAGGAATATATCCGGATGGGAATTCGTGAAATGGCCATTGATGAATTGCTCCAGGTCGTGCAGGGGAATCCAAAAATACCCGAAGCCCTCGAAGTTCTCATTGGGGCGTATGTCGTCAAAAGGCGATTTGGCCCGGCACTGGTTCATACCAGGGAGCTCCTGGCAGTGGACCCTTCAAACGAGTACGGCAAACAGAAACTCGCCGAGCTTCTGGAACGATGGTAGTTTGGCGCTCAACAAAAATGTGTTAATTTTTCACGGTCACGAATGCGTGACTGGCTCACAGATGGTTGATTTTCCGTCGTGATTTCGTTAAGTTTGTATTGGCACGGGCCCTTAGCTCAGTTGGTTAGAGCAGCGGACTCATAATCCGCTGGTCGTAGGTTCGAGCCCTACAGGGCCCACGAGTTTCTGTTCAGGCTCTGACAGTGGAAAGAATTTCCAAGGTTCGGTAAAAAAGTCCCCCTCGTCATCTTGAAGAAGTCAACGGGAATCACGATATTACTATGTCCTTTTGGCACTTGAGTTGTAGATGGATAAGGACTCAGTACTCAAATCTTCTGACCTGAACATAGGGGGCTATGGGTCAACAGCAGCTGATTCTCATCTTGCTTGCGATCATGGTGATCGGGGTCGCGATTGCTGCGGCGTTGGGGCTCTTTAGCTCGAACGCGGCCGAGCAAAACAAGCTTGCCATCATCAACGACCTGAACAACCTTCGAGCGAATGCGCGGAAATACCGAATGAGACCCGTGACGATGGCCGGCGGCGCGGGTAGCTACGTCGGATTCAGTATGCCATCGAAGCTTATGTCGAATGCAAACGCCGTATACACCATGGCGATCGCAGCCAATGAGTTAACCGTTGTGGCAACTTCCATTGCGACTCCAACGAACAAGATCACCGTTGTCGTCGACAGCAAGGGGGATATCACGAGCTGGAGCTACTCTGGGGATTTTCAATAAGCTATCATTCTTGCCCATTTCTTCGTTGGAGCGCCGCCTGATCTGCTCCGAAGTCGCTTCTTGACACAGTCTGCGAAAAAACGTATTTTTTTAATCAACTCCATCCCCTCAAGCGATTCTTGAGAAGCGTGTTGTAACAATTTGAAATGATCAACTATGGCAGATTTTAGAGTAGAAGGCATAACCCTTTCGGGAAAACCCGTTGGCGGCGTCATTACGGCAGAGACCAAAGGAATCGCCAAAAAGAAAGCGTCGGAGCTTGCCCGTGACAAGAAGTTCAAGATCACCGGCGTCTTTGAGCGCGCGAATTGGATTTACCGGGTTCAAAAGGGAACAGAAAAGCCACTTGATGGCGAGCAGAAAGCCTATACAAAGGATGAGGTCCGAATTGCGCTCGAGAAAATGGGATATAAGGTTGTCTATGTTCGAAAGAAACTATTCGGGAACAAACTCAAAGCCGCACCGGCGGTCGATATTATTGCGTTTGTTCGCATAAGTGCTGACCTGATGAGGCAAAAGCTCCCATACAACGAAGTGTTACAGTTACTGGTGAACGACGCATCGAACCCTGCGTTACGGGACGCACTCAAAGAAATCAACGCCGAACTCAAGCAAGGAAAAGACAGCGAGAAGGTCTTCGTCAAACAATCCGCGGTGTTTGGGAAATTCACGGCAAACATGCTGGGGCTGGCGTCGAAGAGCGGCAACATGGCTGAAATCTATGACAGCACGGCGAAGTTTCTGGAGCGTAACGCAGAGTTTAAGCGAAACCTCAAAAGCGCGCTCATCATGCCCATCGTGACCCTTTTTGTCCTCGGCATTGCAATCATGTTCTACGTTGCGTACATCTTCCCGAAAACGGCAGAAGCTTTTATCAAAATGGGCGTGGACATGGCTGCATATCCCATGACCAACGGTGCTCTCAAATTTAGCGCTTGGTTCCTCGATAATGTATTCATCATCATTATTGTCCTCACGGCCCCTGTCGTCGCCGCTGCGCAATTTCTTAGAACGGAACGCGGCCAGTTTATGATGGACCAGTACATCATCAAAGTCCCTGTGGTCGGGACATTGCTTCATAAAACCGCCATCGAGATCTTCTGCCGCGTTTTTTACGCGCTCTACAGCGGATCGGGCGAGAATATCGACATTATCAGGATGTCGTCCGAAGCCTGTGGTAATAAATACATGGAGAGTCAAATCAAGAAAATCGCTATTCCCCTGATGCTGGAAAAAGGAAAGGGGTTGACCGACGCTTTTGAGGCTACAGGTGTATTTACCAAGACTGCGATTTCCCGGTTTAGCTCAGGGGCCGAAACGGGAACGGTGAGGGATACGGCCAAGCAGCTCGCGGAATATTACGAGAAGGAAACAACGTATAAGCTCAGGAACGCCATCGAGGTGATTCAATTGGCCGTGCAAATGATTATCATGCTTGCGCTCACGGGCCTGACACTTGTGTCTTCCGAAACAGCCGCAGTCTCTCCGAAGAGGCCAGGCCAGTTTATCATTCCGGTGCTCCATTGGCTGTTTGGTTCGTGAAACCCATGAGAGGGAGTTAAGCAATGCCAGAATTAGACATAACTGATAAGATCGGTTATACCCTGCTCAAAAAGGGGATCATCGATTTCGAAACTCTTGAGAAATCCTTGAAACTCAAGGATTCCGAGGAAAACAAGAAGAATCGCAAAAATCTCGGACAGATTCTTGTTTCTGAGTTTGGCGCCGACCACGATGCCGTGTTCAGAGAAGTGGCAAACCTGTATGCTTTCCGTGAACT
>CAYIBG010000051.1:5851-9767 GCA_964361365.1 uncultured Ignavibacteriaceae bacterium
CAGAATGAGTTTCTGAAACTGCTGCAGGATGAAAAGCTGAATATTGATGATGGGTCCGGGAGTAAAGAAGATTCCGAGGTCGACGAAGACATACTGAATGCAGAGATTAACAAGAGCGCTCTCGTGAATTTGTTCGAGGGCTGCCTTATCGAGGCAGTGCGAAGGGACATCAGCGACGTCCACATTGTTGCTGCAGAAGGGAACAAGACGAATTTCTTGTTCCGTCTTGACGGTAACTTGCAGGTATGGCATTGTCAGGAGAATACGGTCCCCGAAGCTGTCCTGGCTGTCGTCAAAGACCGCACAAAGAACGTTGACCGGTTCGAACGCGAAATGTCGCAGGACGGGTTCATTCAAAGGGTCGTGGACGGCCACCAGCTGCGCTTTCGCGTGTCCATTATGCCCATTGTGACGACTGAGTTCAAACACAAGTTCGAAAGCGTGGTTATCCGCGTTCTCGACGACCGAAAGGTCATCACCGACCTCGAGAAACTCGGGTTGCAGGGACCGGCGCGCGGGTTCTTCTACAAAGCCATCGGGAAACCGCAGGGCATTATCATTCTGACCGGCCCGACGGGTTCTGGAAAATCAACCACACTCATCGCAGCGCTTTATCAAGTAATTGACCCGACCGTCAACGTGCTCACGATTGAGGAGCCTGTCGAGTATATTATCAGAGGTGCACGACAGCTGAAAATAGGCCCGAAGATGTCGTTTGAGCAGTCGATCCGCGGTATTCTTCGTCACGACCCGGATATTGTGCTCGTTGGCGAGATGCGCGATAAAATCACTGCCGAAACGGCCATTAAGCTTGCAAACACGGGTCACCTGGTATTCTCAACGCTGCACACGAACGACGCTCCGAGCGCCGTCGCACGTCTCTACAAAATGGGCATCGAGCCGTTCCTGATTGCATATGCGATCAACATCATCGTTGCCCAGCGTTTGATTCGCACGCTGTGCAAGATATGCAAACAGCCCGTGGATGATGCCGACAAACCTGATCTTCTCAAATTCGGGTTCACGGAAGAGGATCTAAAGAACCACACCATCTACAAGGCAGTGGGCTGTGACAAATGCAACGGCGGCTGGAAGGGCAGGGCTGCCATCCACGAAGCCTTGTATTTCACAAAAGCGATCAAGGACATTATCTTGAACGCTGGCGAAAAAGTCGATGAAAATGCAATTCGTGATCAAGCGTCAAAGGACGGTATGTGGACCCTGCGGCGTTCCGGTATGGAGCGCATGAAAGAAGGGTTTACCGCTCTGGAGGAAGTTCTCGCTTCTACGGTGGAAGAGGAATAGCACTATTATCTGGAAAAAAGCAGAAAAAGGCGCCAACGGCGCCTTTTCTGTTTTTTCGGGGTTCATACGACCTGAGTGCTTCCCGGAGTCGAACCCACTTTTCCGCTAAAATCAATGACTTGGGTCAAACTCTCAAGAAAGTTCTTTAAACGATTTGCATTTCTCTCAGGAGTTTCTTATAATCATGTCGCCGGAAGAAAAAGTTATCAACATTATGGCAGTTCAAACTCAACAAACACCCGCAAAACCAGCTCCTACCATTACGACGAATGAGCCGCCGGCTCATGCCGTTGAGGCTCAAAAAATCCTTAAAGAGGTATCTGCGACTCTCCCGATGAGTGTGACCGGCCTCGAGCGCCAAATGATGATTGGCGATACACTTACGAGGATGGATGAGTCCCAAAAAACCAAACTGCTGGCCTTAATGAATCATTTCCTCACCCGGATGTTCACCACGAACGCCTCCGACATCGACATGGGAGGGTATGGGGCCCAAGGGTCTGTTTGGTACAGGGTATTCGGGTCTAAGAAACCGGATGCAAGTCTCGGAAAATACACTCCTGATGAAATGAACTTCCTGATTCAAAGCGTCATCGGCGAACGTCAACGCGCTTTTCTCTATGAAAACAGGAACCTGGATTTCTCGCATATGATTTATTTTGAAAACGGGGAATTCCGACGATTTCGAGCGGACGCCTATTTCGACCTGGACCAGCTGGGGCTTAATATGCGGGCGATCAACAACACAATTCGCCCTTACAAGAATCTGGATCTTCATCCCAATGTCACAAAAATGCTCAGTTTGGCGACCACCAAAGAGGGAATGTGTCTGGTCACTGGTATAACGGGATCGGGGAAAAGCTCGACACTGGATGCAATCATCGACGCGAATAATCAGACGGTCGACGGTCATATCGTTATCGTGGCTTCACCGATTGAGTATGTGCACAAATCCGCCCGCTGCATCGTTCGGCATCGTGAAGTTGGCCGCGATGTAATGTCATTCAAAGAGGGCGCCACTCAGGCACTGCGGCAGGATCCGGATATCATCATGATAGGCGAGCTGAGGGACCCGGAAACAATTATGACAGCGCTGGAAATTACCGATTCGGGCCACAAGGTGTTTTCGACGCTTCACACCGCTTCCTCCGTCGAGAGCATAGACAGGATTATCGGCGAGATTCCCCCTGTTGAGCAGGAACGCGTTCGAAACCGCCTTGGCGACACCTTGCGCTGTGTGTTGTCGCAAAAACTCATACCAAGTCTCGATGGCAAGCGTGTGTTGGCAAAAGAGATTCTGCTCGCAACTCCGTCTGTCAAGGCGGCGATCAAAAACAACAATACGGGGGAGATTTACCAAATGATCTCTGAAGGTCTGGAAAACGGCATGACGACCATGGAACAAGACCTCAGGCGTTTGTATATGCAGAAGAAGATTTCCCTCGAGAATGCCATGAATTATGCTAACAATAAGCGCAGGCTTCAGCAATTATTGCAAATGCAACCCTCGGATGCATAAGCCGGCGCCCCCACAAGTTTCCTCCCACGATCAAGGATCACACCGTTAATGCCTTACCAGCCTGGTCAAGGTAAAACCGCTGTTGGTCTTTTCGTCGACGGCCTGGAACTCAAGATGGTCCAGTTGTCGATGAAGGGCGGGCGGACGACGCTCAGAGATTTCAAGACAGTTCCCTTAGTCAAGAAATTCGAGGAGAAACAGGCAGCGGCTTCAGCAGCCGACGAGGCCAGTTTCGCCGAATCCCCCACGCAGGATGCCTTTGCAGCAGCGCCGACAACCGAGGCGGCGGCGGAAGAGGGGAATACCAACGCCTCAGTGTTGTTGGGCGTTTTGGGCGACTTGCCTTCCACCAAATACACAATCTCCTTTGGACTTTCTGAACCTGCTGTAACCTATCACGAATTCGAGAGCGACTTCGGTCTTACCGGGACAAAACAAAAGAAGCGCGTCATACAGGAGCTTGCTGCAAACCGCCCGACAGCGCCGGCACTTGACGCTGTTCAATCGATTCCCACAGCGTCCGGCGGCATCTTGTCCATCGTACGGGAAGACGGGCTTCATTTGTATGATTTGGTGACAGAACTCAGGTCATTCCTGGGCGGCCGAATCCCGAATGTCAACGCCATCGGGAGCGCCGACATCGCCTTGATGGAGCTCGTTCGATCCGGTTACGAGATTCAAGAGGAAGAGATCACGGTTTTGGCTTATGTCGGACATGATTTCAGCCGGCTCATATTCTTGCAGGGCCAGAATTTCCTCCATTTTGCCCCGATTATCAGCGAGGGACTCGGCTCGACCAACATTGAGAATACGCTCTACAGCCGTATCCTGCTGGAGCAGGACAACATCGCCCTCACGAGAATCGACAGGATCCTGCTTGCAGGCGAAAGCCACAAGGTCAACCTCCTCGATGCGCTTGCACCCCAGTTCTCAAATGCCCAGGTAGAATACATGAAGGCTCCCGAGCTGGACCTGAGTCTCTACGAGGGTTCGGTGGGTGAGGCCATTTCCGAGTATGCTATTCCTCTCACAATAGCCTGGAAAGCCCTTGATGAAAAACACCAGGGCTTTTTCGATGTAAACCTGGTTCCC
>CAYIBG010000051.1:9867-11164 GCA_964361365.1 uncultured Ignavibacteriaceae bacterium
CCAAAGACAACGAAGAAATAAAGGTTGACCGTGTCCTTTAAGATCAGAAATTCGATCATTCTCGGTTCCTTTGCATTGCTGGTTACTCTGGGGGGGTCCGCATTTTGGATGTGGTGGCAACCAAGACAGCTGAACAAGATCAAAGCGGAACTTGACAAGGTCAATAAGCAGTTGGATGAGTTGCCGGTATTGATTCAGGAAGTTGCGGCGCTCACGAGTCAATTCCAGGACAGGAAAAGAAAGTATGACTCGAGGAGTAAAGAGATTCCCCCGTACGATATCTCATCGCAAACGTATGCATACATGAGCCGGGGGTTGGACGAAGCGGGTTTCATGAAGTTCAACATGAAGTTTGAGACGTCTGAGAATTTCGGCCAGTACGGTTATAACACGTACAGGCTGGAAGAGGGGGAGGGTCAATTCGGGAACCTGTACAAATTCATCTATTATCTTGAGAACGGCCGGAGGCTCTACAAAATCAAGTCAGTCAGTTTCAGCCACTACGAGGCCCTGGATCCTGACACGAAGGAAACGAAGACCTCGATTCTCTTCAACGTTGAATTTCATGCATATTTTACAACCATCGCAGAACTCGGGACCTCACTCGCAGCGAAAGCGCTTCCAGTTCCGCCTTCTCCGTTCAATCCATTCAAGCCGCTCGTGTTGGGAACTCTTACAACTGAGGCACCTGAAGGCGAGTTGAACAGCAATAACCTGGAGCTGAAAGCCATCATTCCGGGCAAGGCATTCGCTCTCTACGATGCTGAACTTATTGTGCTCCAGATGGGGGACAAAGTGTGGCGCGGGTATGTCAGCAAGATCGACCCGACCTCCGCCTCCGTTGAATTCACCCTCGATGAAGGAGGCGTCATTCGAAAATCCGTGAAGTACGTACTGTTTGACAAGAAACTAAGGACGAGGTAACCATGAAACAACGAGTTCTCTTGCCTTGCGTTCTCCTGCTGCTCACCGTATCGCTGCAGGCGCAAATCAAGAATGAAAGAGACTTAATGAGAACGGCGCAGGGGAAAGTCGTGAAGTCTGACGAACGAGTATCGTTCAAAGCTGACTTCCAATATCCAGCGGCGATTGCAGCGATCTCGGAGGTGACGAAAAAACTCATGAACAAGGAGATTCTCGATTACTCCCCGCTTGCAAACAAAGAAGGCAATCCGATCGGAGAGAATATCGATGGCATGTTTTGGCGCGATGCCCTTGAGCAGATTTTGAGAAAACAAGGTTTGTGGTACCTTGAGGGAGATGCCAATATCGTCGTCAATACGGTTGAGAACATTAG
>CAYIBG010000052.1:0-11134 GCA_964361365.1 uncultured Ignavibacteriaceae bacterium
TTGTCAACGTCTTTAAGAAGTTGAAGCAGTTTGACGGGAAAGCCAAGTTCAGCACATGGCTCTACCGCATTGTCGCCAACAACTGCCTGATGAAAAGGAGGCGTCGAAAGATCGATATTGCCTCCGTGCCACTGGAAACGCCGGAAGGGTTTATGGAGGATCCGCTCCGCGATGCAAGTGGGCAGGTCATTCAGACCGTCCCGTCATGGAAGGACACGCCTCTCGACGGCCTGGTAAACGAAGAGCTCAGGCACGTCCTCGATGAGGCGATTGGCAAATTGCCGCCCGACTACCGTGCAGTGTTTTTGCTGAGAGACATTGAAGAGCAATCGGCCGATGAAACGGCAAAAATCCTGAAACTTTCTGTTCCCGCCGTCAAATCCAGGCTCCATCGGGCACGGGCATTCTTACGCGAACAATTACACGGTTACATGAAAGCATGAAAACGAAACTGATCAAAATACACAACTGTGTGGACGTCGCAGAGCACATCTGCGAGAACCTCGATTACAAGTTGAGCTCCCGCAAATGCCGTGAGATCAAGAAACATCTCGAAGATTGCCCGAACTGCACAGCGTATCTTGACAGCTTGAAAAAGACGGTGAAGCTGTACCACATGGTCCGCAACCCCCGTGTTCCTTCCTCCTCCCGCGCAAAGCTTTATAGGGTTTTGAAGCTCAAGTAAAACCAGCAAGAGTGACCTTGTCAAGGTTTGTATTGCTGATTCAAGACCTTGAAAAGGTTGACCAGCATTCCTGAAGCTTGGATAACCTTGTCAAGGCCAAGCTCATTCAGTTCAACCTTGACAAGGTCAGATTGCGAATCCTTTCCTGCCTCCCCGCATCTTATCAGTAAGCAGTCAAACTCACTGAAACTGATATTTCATTCTGGTAAAGGAAACAAAAATGAAACTCAACATGGGCTCAGCAGACCGAATCATTCGTCTTCTTGTTGCGTCGACGATTGCAGTGCTGTATTTCACGGATCAAATCAGCGGCATTGCAACGATCATTCTCGGCGTTTTCGTTGTTGTTTTTACACTTACGAGTTTTGCCGGGGTGTGCCCGCTGTATCTTCCACTAAAGTTTTCAACGAAGAAAACCGAAAAGTTCGCTTAATGACAGGAACAGACTCCCGGAGTCTTACCGGAAAATGAGTCTTATGAAACTCCGGGAGTCTCAACCTGAACATACCATGCGAGCCCAGCGAACATACATCGAGTGCACAGACGTCGCACGGCACGTGCTGGACCACCTTGACGTGAAACTCAACTCGTTGAGCTACAGGGAGATCAAGGAGCACCTTGACCGATGTCCGAACTGCGACGCTTACCTCGATAGCGTGAAAAAAACCATCAAGTTGTACCGAATAATCCCGTACCCTCATATCACTCGCGCAGTACGTAGAAGATTGTTGTCGGTGGTGAGGCTCAAATAATTTTCCCTTTGTTTCTGGTACTTGTCCTATGGGCATAATGCGCAGCTCAAAATTGATATTCGGATTGCTGCTTGCCACCAGGCTAAACTTTCCAAATGAAGCATTTTCTCAAGACTCATCCCGAACTCTTGTTCTTTTCCCAAGTCCATATCCGGCGGGAGCTTTCAGGATTTCTACCGGTGTTTCCGTAACCCTCATTCCACGGGCGATCTCAGAAGAAAGTCTTCTTCAACTTCCTTTGATAGACATTCGATCCCGCTACTGGCTGACGGATAATCTTTTCATCCTTGGACAGGCAAACGTCGTATATCTGACGAATCAAGTCACGCTCGGCATCGGATGGTCCTATTCCTTTGGGTCTGTTTCGCTTGCACTCTCCGACGAGGTTGGGTACTGGTTCGGCTTTGCGGATTTCCAGGGATTTGAGTCAACGGCGATGGGCATCTCGAACATTCCATCCGTTGCTTTGGGCGTCGAGTTTGAGGAAATCTTCGTCACTCTTCGAACGGAGGCGTTGATTCCCTTTGGTCAGCGAACGACATTCGGCACAGCGTCCGTAGGCCGTTTCGGGCCGAGACTCGCAGGATTCGCTTTCACGCTCGCGGTCGAGGAAGAGTTATGGAAAAACAACTATTTCTTGTATGGAATTCGTGTTCAGTACTCGCTGCCGCTCTATCAGACATGGCTCGCGTTTTCCAGTTTCAATCGATGGATCGTATTTCCAGGATTCTTCATAGGCTATGAACTATGATGAAGATTCTGATAATCCCGCTCCTGGCCTTTGCTGTTCTTTCGTGTGCAGGAGACCTGACAGTGTCTGCCCCGGATTTTGGCGACAACAGTTTGATCGCTCAAACCTCGGCGTTAAGTGACAGTTCCAAGTTGAGAATTGAGGGCATTTACAGCGTTGAAGGCGGAGAAGCGAATTTTGGCCGAACGGTCGTTGCGAAATGGAATGGAAAGTTCTTTTCCTTTTTTGCAGGGACAAATTCAGCTTACGTTGCTCTCCAGGGAGGAAGGCTGGACTCAACACTTGTTTTCGAGGGCTATTGGCGTTACGCGCAAGACTTGAACACCGGACTTATGCGATTACGGATTGAGGCTTCGGAGGGCGGAAGAGAGCTCTCACAAGGTATGATTCCATCGGTCCCCGTCGTCATACGCGGAAGCTTCGGTGATGGATCATCGCAGCCCACAAATCCGATTGTCTTAAAGTTGGTCCGCCCTCTGAGTCAGAGGAGCACGCCTTTTTGGATCATCGCACATCGCGCTGGAGGGAGGAATTCCGATTTGTTACCTGAATCTGAGAACAGCCTGGGAATTATTCAAATCGCTGAAGGTCTTGGGGCGAACGGAGTCGAAATTGATGTCCGCCTTACCCAAGATGGAATACCGGTGATCTACCATGATGAAAACTTGAATCCCCGACTCGTGAAGGGGGAATTCTGCATCGGACCGATAGCGAACTACACGTACGCGCATCTTCGAACTCTTTGTACTCTCAAGAACGGTGAGCAAATACCGACGCTTGCTGAGGCACTTGAAACTGTCGTCATGAAAACAAGCCTCTCGCTGGTATGGCTGGATATAAAGGCTGAGGACGCGATCGCGCCCGTCATTCAGCTCCAGCGCCAGTATTTGCAGCTTGCCGCTTCGGTTGGACGCAGCGTAGAATTGCTTATCGGCTTACCGAGCCTGAGTGCTGTTGAAAAATATCTGGCGGATTCTTCACACGGAACAGCACCCGCCATCTGCGAACTTGACCTTGCCGATGTTCGCCGAGCCAATGCAGTCGTCTGGGCGCCGGCCTGGACCCTCGGACCGATGTTGCAGAAGGTCACGGAAATGCATAATGAAGGTCGGAGAGTTTTCTTCTGGACGCTCGATGGCTCGGAATTTATCAAAGTCTTTCTCAATCAAAGCATGCCGGACGGTATGGTTACCAATTATCCATCGATCGTGGCGTATGAATACTACGTTCGCTAGCATCCTGATGGCTGTTCTGGTTGTGCCTGTGTTAAGTATTGCTCAGCCTGCCGCTACAAGCGACACGACAAAATTTTTCCGCGCCGGAATAGAAATGGCGGGAGGATACGCATACAGGTTGCGGTCGACAAACACGTTACCGGGTAACTATGTGCGGGGGGGCGCAACCGCACGCCTCCGCCTCAAATGGGGTTCACATAGTGTCGTAGGCGCCGGCATTGAAACGGGCTGGCTTCCAATTTCCTCGCTGAGCGCCACAAATTCCTCAACGACCCTTGGGACAACAGATCTAGAAGCTTCTCTCAACGCAGTTCCAGTCCTGTTTGTGGCCGCCTTTCAGCGCTTCAACATCCAGCTTCACGTTGGGCTTGGATTTTACAATGTGCGTGTCTCTTCCACGGTGTTTGGGTCTACGATCCGTAGTAGTGAGTGGGATTTTGGGTACATGCTGTCCCTTGGCTACGCTTATCCGCTCAGCCCTGCAGTAAAACTGGGTGCAGAAGTGAAATGGGATAACATATCAGAGGCTCAGATCAGTATGCTTTCGGCGTGCGTTCGCGTTATGGTACCGTTGTGGGAATGGTAACGGCCTCCATAGCTTAGCCCTCCAGAAATATCTCGCTTCACCCTCCACTCAGACGAAGCTTCTCCCCAGCAACACTTCTTGAAAAGGAACCGAAGAATGTCCTCGCTCTTGCGTACGACTTCCGGGTGCACCCTTTCCGCCAATCCTGCATCCTACAGAGTGAATACCGGCTTTCACTTACGACGCATTGTTGATGGAAGGACTATACGATGGATCAGACTATCACGGCACAACCGAAAGTCAAATACAAGACGTTCACGTATCACACCAACTTAACGTGGCTTGAGAAGAAATCTGGTGCGTTGAGCGCAGAGGGAAAACCGAGCATCAGGGTTGCGAGTCCGCCGGAGTTCAAAGGTGAAGCAGGCGTTTGGACGCCGGAAGATCTCTTTGTCGCCTCAGTCGATATTTGCACGATGGCGACCTTTATGGCATTCGCCCAACGGCTTCAACTGCCGGTCGTTTCCTACAAGAGCAACGCCGAGGGGCTGCTGGAATTCATCGACGGCGGCTACCGGTTTACCAAAGTCGTTTTAAAACCGAAGATCATCGTGCGCACCGAAGAGGCGGTGGAGGAAACGCTTCGGACCCTGGACAACACTCGCGAGGGCTGCCTCATCGCAAATTCCATCAGTGCCGAAGTGGTCATTGAGCCGGTCATCCGCGTGCTGACCGGAGTGGAGAAATGACCATGAATGTGAATGAGGAAAGTAAGACAGCAAAGGAGATTGTCCGGTGACCCCAGCCCAAATCTTTCTCTACGTTCTTGTTGCATTCATCCTCTTCTTCTCTGTGCGGAAATTATTCCTCGGCAGGTTGATCCCACAGTACTCCGCTGACGAAGTTGCGAAACACCTCAAAGGAGCCGGGACAGGGGTATTGCTGGATGTTCGCACGCGGGGCGAACGAGCCGCTCAGCATATTCAGGGATCACTGCACATCCCGCTGCATCAACTCGAGAAGCGCATCGATGAATTGCAGAAGCATCAGAACAAGGAGATTATCTGCTATTGTCAAACGGGCAGCCGCAGTTTGACGGCTGCGATCAGGCTCAAGAAGCATGGGTTCACCGTTGCGAATCTCAAAGGGGGTATTGCAGAATGGAATTTCGTCCATCGTCGAGTATGAGTCTCAAGTGGTTGAAGCGTATCGGCCCCATTCTTCTCGGAGCCTGTGCTGGATACGCCTATTACTATTTTATCGGCTGTGTTTCAGGAACCTGCCCTATTACGAGTAACCCGTGGAGCAGCACTGCCTACGGCGCCGTCCTGGGTGCGTTGCTCAGTTCGTGGAGATCTTCGGACCCGGCAAAGGGTTGAGGTAGTGTGGATGCCGATGTTTTTCTCAACAAGCGATTGTGTGTGAGACTCCCGGAACTCCGGGAGCCTGTTGGGCACGAACCCTTTCACCAAACTGCGCATCACATCTGTAATAACTTCTTGAAAAGGAAACTGAAATGTCAACCCTCTTACGCTTTACCGCAATTCTGCTTTTAGTGTTCTCTCTGTTTCACACTCAACGTGCATTCTCACAACAGAAAACGGGATTGATTTCGGGCGAAGTCCGGGATGCAACAACGAAACAGCCTCTCCCAATGGCGAATGTCTTCGTGGTCAGCACGAACTTTGGCGCCGCTTCCGACGAAAACGGCCGCTTTGTAATTCGAGATGTCCCCTCTGGCAATTACGAGATCCGCTCTTCCTATATAGGATACAAACCCGCCACTTACACTGATGTCGTCGTCTCACAGTCCCGAACCACGACAGTTTCCGTGGAGCTTGTCTCAAGTCAAATCGAGATGAACGAAGTGACGGTAACCGGCGGATATTTCGAACGGCCTGCTGAAAAGGCCTTGAGCGTTCGGACGCTCTCATCACAAGAAATTCGCCGGTCGCCAGGCTCGGCTGAAGATATTTTTCGCGTCATGCAGTCATTGCCCGGGGTTGCAACTGCCGGCGGCAAGAGTGCTCAGCTGATCGTCCGTGGTGGCAGTCCGGACGAGAATCTCACGTTGCTCGACAATATCGAGATCTATAACCCAATTCATTTTGCGCGAACGGGCGAATCCATGGGGATCATCAGCATCATCAATCCTTCTCTTCTCGAGTCTGTTGATTTCATGACAGGCGGGTTTCCTGCCTCGTACGGCGATAAAATGTCTTCTGTGTTTGATATGAAGATGGTGGAGGGCAACAAAGAACTCCATAACCTGGACGTCAATACGAATATTGCGGGATTTGGCGCCCTTGTGAACGGCCCTGCCCCTGGAGGCGGTACGATGTTGTTTTCAGCCCGGCGCGGATTCTTTGACCTGCTCACCTCTCTGATGAATCGTCCGGCGGCCCCTCGTTATTATGACGCCGTCGGAAAAGTCACGTATGACCTCAATGAAAAGAATCGTGTCAACATTCTGGGGTTTTACTATCTCGACCAGATCGAGCGAACGGGGTCGATGCCCGGATCCCTTCAGGGTTCAAAATATGATTATCTTACCCGTGACGACTTTGGCTCGGCGGCGGGTTTGAATTGGCGCTATCTCTTTTCAACAAATGCTTATTCGCTGACAACCTTTTCTTTTTCTGGAAATGGTTGGAACACGCTGCAGGGAACGGAGACAAACCGCTCGGCGCGTGGCGAAAACATTCGCGAGTACAGCTATTCCTTGAAAAATGAGATCTCGTATCAGCCTCAGCCCGAGTTCCAGTTGAAGGGCGGGCTTCAGCTGCACCTGATCGACTCGAAACACAACGCCTGGACACCCGAAGATACCACGCGCAGCGGCCAATTGATATCGGGTACAACGATTTCGTATTTACCTCCGTCAGCCACAAAACTCTCTTTCTTCCTCCAGGACACCTGGACACCATTTGCCCGGTTTTCGCTGACGACGGGCATCCGGTACGACTACTTCTCGTTCAGCCGTGAGGCGACGTGGAGCCCGCGATTTTCAGCACAATACCATTTTTCCGAGCAAACCTCGTTGAATGCTGCATACGGCAAGTTTTTTCAGACGCCTGCCTCGTACCAGATTGCTCTCCATCCTCTTAACGAGTCGCTTCGCAGCAGCCTCGCCACTCATTACATCCTTGGATTGGAGCATCTCTTCAGCGAGGACACGCGTGCAACGCTCGAGGTGTATCGCAAGGATCTCGCCAGCGTCGTGATAGAAAACGATTCAACAAACATACTGGACAATAAAGGGAGCGGCTACGCGGAGGGAATCGAGCTTTCGTTCCAGAAAAAATTCACACGAGGTTTCGTCGGCAGTGCGTCGTATTCTTATTCCGTTTCAAAGCGAAGAGATACTGACGAGTTTCCGTTGTACGATTTTGAGTTCGACCGCCCGCATATCGTCAATTTGATTGCCGGCATAGAACTCTCTGACCACTGGCAGTTGGGCATCAAGTTCCAATTCGCTTCCGGCAACCCTTACACGCCCGTGATTGGAGCGGCCAAAAAAGGCGGAGTGTTCTATGTTGTTGACGGGGAGAGAAATTCCGCTCGCTACCCGGACTATCACAAGCTTGACATCAGGCTCGACAGGACATTCGAATTTGCCTCATGGACACTCACGGCATATCTGGATTTGTGGAATGTGTACAATCGCGAAAACGTCCTGGCGTATTCATACAAAGTTGATGCTGCCGGGGCGCTCACCACGAACACGCGCCTCGATTTTGGAATACTTCCGATTATCGGACTCTCGGCTAAATTCTGAGACAATTCACAAAACAACCGATCAAATCGCTGGGACTCCTGTGCAGTCGGCAAAACTAACGGCGATGAAGTAACCGCACCGTTTTTACATCAGTTTGTTGCAGAAATCAGAAATCGTTACTATTGGGGGAATCGAAGACGGTGACTCCCCCCTCGAAAACAAAGCCCTCCTACTCTCCTTGAATGTTATTGTGCCGGTTCTTAGATTAGATGTCGCTGTGATTGTTGCTCAGCGTGTCTTCCCTTTCGCGTCATCATTGCACGAATGGCAGGAAGGAGATGAAACACGTCAAACAAACTCAAGTTTGCCCTCATCAATCCGACTGCCCCTGAGTGGCGGATCAAGGCCGGCAGCTCTCCTTCGCGGAAAACCAGAATGTTTCGCTTTTCCATGCTCTCCAGTCTTTATGTCGCTGCATCGCTCCCCGAAGACGTCACACCACAAATCATAGATGAAGAAACCGACCTTATAGACTTCGATATCGACGCCGACCTCGTCGGAATCTCTTTTATGACATACAATGCTCCAAGAGCATACGAGATCGCAGACACATTCCGTTCGAAAGGAAAAAAAGTGATTGTCGGTGGTTACCATCCGAGTCTTCTCCCTCATGAAGCTGCACATCATGCAGACGCGGTCTGCATCGGAGAGGCCGAATCAACGGTTCCCGCCATGATCGAGGACTTCCGTCGGGGGGGCCTGAAGAAGTTCTATAAGGGCGAGCTGTTTCCTCTTGATCGACTCCCCATTCCAGACCGATCGCTTCTTCAGAAGGATTCTTATGCGCCGGTTGACGCAGTGCAAGCGACCCGGGGATGTCCATACTCCTGCAGTTTTTGTTCCATCGCTTCTTTTTTCGACCGCCGATTCAGAGCACGCCCGGTCGATGACGTTATCGATGAAATCCGAACGCTTCAGAAGTATCTGCTTTTTATGGATGACAACATCACGGCCGACCGGAATTACGCAGAGGAGTTATTCCGAAGAATGGCTCCGCTCAGGAAGCGATGGTTCAGTCAAGCCAGTATTAAAATTGCCTACGACACGCCGCTGTTAAAGGCCGCTGCTGAAAGCGGATGCAAAGGATTATTTATTGGCCTCGAATCAATTTCGCAGGATAATCTTCGCGAATGGAACAAGCGTATCAACGCTGCCAAGGATTATGAATGGGCCATTCGACGATTGCATGATAACGGGATAAGTGTTATTGCCGGCATCGTGTTTGGATATGATTGGGACACACGCGACGTTTTCAACGAGACTCTGGAGTTTTTATACAGGATTAACGCAGACGCTCTCCAGGCCACAATCCTCACGCCCTTTCCCGGAACGCCGTTGTACGATGAGATGAAAACTCAAGGCAGGATTACTGATCGGGACTGGGCACACTATAACTTCCGACACGTTGTCTTCGACCCTCTCCACATGAGCCCGGATCAACTCCGCGCCGGACACGACAGGGTACTAACAGATTTTTACTCGCGCAGAAGCATCGCCCGAAGATTGGTACGAGGATGTTCCTATCTGTCGCCGGAAGTCGTGCTCAAGGCCACACTCCCACTGAATCTCTCTTACCGGGCAAGGTTGCGAACCGACGGAACAATCCCGTTTTGAAGGGTCGCAATTCGGGGAGAATCTCCCAAGGATGTTTCACCAGAAGGGAAGTTTCGAGGTAGCAAGGCAGCAAACATGGTTCGGGACACGGCATCATTGATTTCTTGAGCATTTGATGAACGTTTTCCCAACAGCCAAGTTCCAGGACGTTCGGAGTCGCATTTGTGTAAACGGCACAGGGAAGCCGCAATAACCCATCTGGGTAAACGCGAGGGGACAGCGTCGGAAAGCAGGGGCCAGGCTGAAAATGGCTGACATGCCATAGGTAGGGTTCAATGTCAATGACATTTCCGGTTTTTCTTTTGAAAGCAATGATGCTCTCAATTGCCTTTTGGTAGGCTATTCGGTTTTCCAAAGAATAAAGTTCGGGATGTGCGTGGCCTTTTTCATCCAGCATTGGAGAACAAGAGAAACGAACTCCAGCATCGAGAGCAAATTCCATCAATTCCTGCACACGAGAAACATTTTTCGGGGTAAGCACACAATTGATGTTCATACGAAAGCCAACCTCACGCTGAAGCCTGGCATAGTGCCTGACAATGTCCTTCAATCGGGCTCCCAGCCCCTCCCTCTGCCTGAGGTCATCCTGCGTATCTTCATCGACTGAATCCATGCTGATTTGCAGGTAATCCAGGTCTTTCAGTAATTCCTCCTTTCGGTGCAGCTCAAGTCCATTGGTGAACAGTGAGATTGGCCGATATCCAAGCTTCCTGGCCTCTTGCACGATCTCCACAATGTCTTCCCGCACTAATGGTTCGCCTCCCGAAAATGCAACGGAAGGAATCCCCTTTCTACAGATGCGGAGAATCTCGATCGCCTTTTCTGTTTTGACTTCCGGAAAGCTGGAAGCAAAACGATTGGTCACGTAATCGCAGTACGAGCAGTGAAGATTGCAACGAAATGTTACAAAATAGGAGAGAATTAGAGGGTCTGGAGGTATCGCGGGTTCTCTGTGAACTCGGTAGGCACTATGAAGGAACCTGCGCAAGAATGGAAAACCTATCGCCATGGCCATTCAATGGACTCCAACAACAGTCCAATGAATCTACTTATCCGAGAGACAAATGGCAAACGTAAGCTTCGGCAAAGTTCACCTGTCGAATTTACCCTTTGCACATCATTCCTGTTTTTTTGAAAAGCTCTCTTGACGGGAAACCTGACTTTCCCGACTTTCACGATTGATTTTCCAAGAAAAACCTAATAACGTGGACGTACTTTTTCTGCCATAATAAGCAAGACCATGGAAGACGCCCTTCTCACCAGCCGCGTGCAGTTCGCCTTCACGATCATGTATCACTACATCTTCCCGCAGCTTACCATGGGATTGGGGTTGCTGATCGTCGTGATGAAATGGATTGCTCTGCGGAAAAACGATGAACTCTATAATAAGGCTGCACGGTTTTGGGCCAGAATTTTCGCGATCAATTTTGCCATGGGCGTTGTCACCGGAATCCCGATGGAATTCCAGTTCGGAACCAACTGGGCCAGGTTTTCAACGTTTGCGGGCGGTGTCATCGGACAAACCCTGGCGATGGAAGGCATGTTCGCTTTCTTCCTCGAATCTAGTTTCCTCGGCCTCTTCCTGTTCGGAGAAAAGCGGCTGGGCCCCAAAGGGCATTTTGGGGCCGCGGTGGCCGTGTTCCTCGGGTCCTGGATTTCCGGCTACTTCATTGTGACCACCAACGCGTGGATGCAGCACCCGGTTGCATTTCTTGTCGCGCCGGACGGAAGTGTCCATGTGAACGATTTCTGGGCTCTTCTGTTGAATCCGTGGGCAGGCTGGCAATATGCCC
>CAYIBG010000053.1:0-10840 GCA_964361365.1 uncultured Ignavibacteriaceae bacterium
ATCCTCGCGGCAGGGGCGCCGTCCTTTGTCGCCGTTGCTGCATTGGCCTACTTTTCAAACCTCGATGCCGGTCTCACACATTACGGTACAACGCCGGGCCCGATTTATTTTGGCGCAGGCTATGTAAGCCAGGGGACGTGGTGGAAAATCGGCCTCTACGCTGCGTGTATCAACATTGTCGTATGGCTTGCTTTTGGCCTCACTTGGTGGAAAATCCTGGGATTGTGGTAAAACCTACCGGTTCGATTCCGCAGACAGTAGCAGTAGGTTGATCTCCTACAATATCATCGCCACCGGATCGTCTTCATTCTAAAGAATCCAATTGCTCGAAGCCACATTGACAACCGGCGGTAGCGCAGCATCCATTGAAAAGGCCGTCCAGACCGAGCGCAGGCGGCTGTTTGATTTCATCCGGCGTCGAGTCCGCACGGAAGAAGATGCCGAGGATATCCTGCAGGATGTCTTCTATCAGCTTGTGGCGAGCTACAGTGTTACCGAACCGATAGAAAAATTGACCGCGTGGCTGTTTACGGTTGCGCGAAACAAGATCATCGACTGGTATAGAAAAAAGAAAACGGAGTCGCTTCCAGCTGATGAAAAAGACCCCGGAAAGCCACTCAACCTGGAAGACATTCTCTACGACCCGGAACAAAACCCGGATGATCTCTATCTCCGCTCGACGGTGTGGACGGAGCTGGCCGACGCTCTCGATGAATTGCCCGAAGAGCAGCGGGAGGTGTTCGTGATGCATGAGCTGGAAGGCAAAAGCTTCAAGGAAATGGCGGAGATGTCCGGTGAATCGATCAACACGCTCTTGTCGAGGAAACGCTACGCGGTGTTGTTTCTGCGGGGGCGATTGCGGGAACTCTACGATGAATTTCAAAACTCATAGGAGAATCATATGAAACACTGGTGGCTGTGGAAAATCGGAAAAGTGCTGGTCGTGCTTGTCCTGGGAGCTCTGGTGCTCGGCTTTGCCGTGATGGAACTGTGGAACTGGCTTGTTCCGGTGTTATTCAAAGGACCGGTGATCACATTCTGGCAGGCGGTCGGACTGCTCGCCCTGTCGCACATCCTGTTGCGGGGGTGGGGCAGATGGCACTACGCAAACGGATGGCGACATGACCGCTGGAGAAAGCGCTTCGAGGAAAAACTCGCCGCGATGGCTCCCGAAGAGCGGGAGAAATTCAAGGAGGAATGGAAACGTCGGTGCGGCTGGTACCCGGGCATGGAAGAAGCAGAAAAGAAGGACAAATCCGAGTCACGAAATACGAAACTGTGAACATAATCGTATTGCGGCTCGAGAAGAAACTCTCGGTTTCATTGATTCCCAGAGAGTTGAAATAACTACAAAACGTCAGAAATGAAAAACCCCGACCAATGGTCGGGGTTTTCTGTTTTATCGCGTTCTGAGAATTCAAAACCATTGTTTCTTCTGAATAACGTAGAGTTGTTCAAACTCTTCATCAGATTTGGTGAGGTAAAGGATTCCCTCGACGAACGCAATGACCCCAAGGATAACGTTCGGAATAAACAGGAACAGCCAGGTCACGGCAAAACCGACGGTATTGACAAGAAGATACACAAGAGCAGGGCCGGTGAAACCAAGATAGAACTTGTGAATTCCCCAACCTCCAAGAAAAATCCCGAGGAGACCTGCTGCAATCTTGCTCTTCGATCCGGCAGCGGTACTCCCTATCGCAACGTAGACAGCTTTCGCCTGATTTGCGTCCATTTCAAAGTCCACACTCATACCGCGAAGGGGCGGCGTGTTCCCCTTCCACTCGGAGCCTTTGAAGCTGTACCGGTTTCCATCATTTCCCGAAATCGTCCCTTGACCGGATTGAATAGAGAAGTCAAGAATTTGTCCTTTCATCAGCCTTCCTTTCTGAGTGTATGCCTTTTCGGAGCCCTGGTTTCCGTCAACTCATCCAGTTGACTTTGGATTCAGGATTCCACTTCGTCGTTGTCTTCTTCAGTTTGGTGAAAAACTCGATGGAACTCTTTCCCGTAATGTCTCCCGCGCCGAATTTCGACTCGTTCCAGCCGCCAAACGAAAACGGCTCGCGGGGAACCGGCACGCCGATGTTCACACCGATCATCCCGGCGCTTGCCCTTTCCATAATGTACCGCGCCATCCCGCCGCTCTGTGTAAACACGGAAGCCGCGTTCCCATACGGGCTTGCATTCTCAATTTTGATCGCATCGTCCACCGTCTTGGCTCGCATGATGGAAAGGACGGGGCCGAACACTTCTTCCTGTGCGATTCTCATCTCAGGCTGGACATGGTCGATGATCGTCGGACCGACATAATACCCGTTCTCTTTGCCCTCAACTTTTGCTCCTCTTCCATCCACAAGGACTTTGGCGCCTTGTTGTTCGGCCTCGGTTATGTATCGCTCGATGCGTTCTTTCGCCTCTTTGGAAATTACAGCCCCTAGGTTCTTGCCCGGAACAATTTTCCGCGTCTCCTCGCAGAGCAGCTTGATGATGTGGTCAACTTGACCCACGGCCACCATCGCTGAGGCCGCCATGCACCGTTGACCTGCACATCCGGACATGGATGCAGCGATGTTCGAAGCTGCCATTGCTTCATGAGCATCGGGCAAAACAATCAGATGGTTCTTCGCTCCCCCGAGGCACAAGGCTCTCTTAAACTGAGACGTACCCCTTTTATAGACGATTTTTGCGACTTTTGTAGATCCAACGAACGTAAGCGCCTGAATCCCCGGATGGTCGCAAATAGCCTCGACCGCTTCCTGGGCCCCATGCACGATGTTGAATACTCCGTCCGGTAATCCGGCTTCCTTCAGCAATTCCGCGATTCGTGTCGCACTGATGGGAACGAGTTGAGAGGGCTTGAGAATCATGGTGTTCCCGAGAACAAGAGCATTCGGGATTGTCCAATTAGGCACCATCAAAGGGAAGTTAAACGGAGTAATGGAAGCCACCACGCCGACGGGGTTGCGGTCGATGCGGCATTCCACGCCTTTACTTACTTCGAGGATTTCGCCAACGGCAAGTTGCGGCATGGAACAGGCAAATTCCGTGACCTCGATGCTTTTTTCAACTTCCGCAACAGCTTCGCCTATGACCTTGCCGTTCTCTTCGTGAATCTGCTCTGCAAGATCCTGCGAATATTTTTCTAACAATGTTTTATACCGGAAAAACACCTGAGCCCGTTCCTTGATCGGAGCCGCCGACCAGGACGGCAGCGCTGCCTGAGCCGCCCGAACAGCTTCGTTGACCTCCAGCGCTCTTGAGAGAGGAACTTTGGCAATTTGTTTGCCCACGGAAGGGTTCATCACAGGGAAGAAATCCGTGGCAGAAGAATCCACGAACTTGCCGTTGGTGAAATTCTGGACATTCTGAATGCCGTTGGACTCCGCGCGGGAAGAAACTTTACGGGGAAGAGCTTGTACGGTGTCTGCCATGGAAAGACTCCTTCACTTGAATGGCAAGTTATACTTCGTGAAAACCAAAGTCAATTCAAGCGCAGGGTCCTACGAAGGGAAGAAAACGAACCGGCTAGACTCCCTCGGTTTCTTTGAAGTATATCGAGAACATGTCCTTGATTTCGCTCAGTCCGTCCTCGATGAAGTAGGAAACGCCGTCGCCAAAGGAGTGGAGAATCACAACGGCATTGACGTTTGCATCCTTGTTGGAGGCATCGCGAAGCCTCTGGGACATTCCTTTGTTCACATGACCCACGGCCTTGTAGATATCGAGCAGCTTGGAGAGGTCCCAATCGGGTTTCTCGCCTTTTTGCATGAGAAAATACTGTGCGGTGAAATACATCGATACCGTCCTGTAGAAAGTCTCGAGCGATGAGGCGAACGGCAGATGAAAGCGTGCGTTTGGCCGCAGGTTGTCCATGATGGGGCAGTCACTCGTCACCATGATCATTCCGATCAATGAGCTGATGCCTTTTTGGAGCTGCACATTCTTTGAGTATGTGCGATGGGGACCATCTACCGTCACCGTTGTCTGTTCGAAGGAATTGTCGTTTCGGAACGTCTCCACGACACGAGACAGGTTAATGGCGACGGGGCAGTACTCCTGGGAATCGTCCAACGGGCAATTACTGCATTGAGAGAACTTCAATTTGGTCCAGTCAGGCTTTGGAGCCTGATCAGTGTTCAAAAGCGCGAGAGATTTCGCATCCAAAATGACTTCAAAAGTCTTTTCCAGACCGTTTTCGAACTTGAACCGGTAGAGATATTGAATACTCGAAGAATTTGTTGAGTTCGCCAATGGACTATCGATTCAGAGAATCGTCTTCTAGCTCGTCGGAACCGAGAAGTTGTATTGTATGGATTTCCCCTCTTTGGGTCCTATCCAAAACAGGCCGCCATGTGCCTCGACGATGCGCTTCGCAATGGCAAGATTCAACACAATTTCCTTGAGTTTAACATTTCTTGGATCGACGGGCTGGCCATTCTTATGGAACAGGATGTTCAAATCTTCTTCGAGAACACGGGAATCACTGCACCGCACAGAAATCTGAACATGGTTTTTAATACCGTTCACGCCCTCCTTGTTCGATGCACTGGCAACCACTTTCGCGTTTCGGGTGGCATTTTGCACCGCAGCGTTCAGTAAATAATTCAAGACCTGTTCAATCTTTTCTTCATCACAAAACCCGCGTGAGAGTTTCGCTTCGATCTTCTTCGAAAGCGAAACTTTCTCCTTGTTCTGCGCGAGGATCTTTTGACGCTCGAAGGCGCGTGTGACGAGTTCTTCCAAATCGACCTTCTGCTTGTTGAGTGTCAACGGGCCGGACTCGATAAACGAAAAATCGAGCATCTCGCGAATTTTTGTCGTGAGAAATTCGCTCAACTCGACTGCATATTTTAACAAAGCAGACTGGTCTTTCTGTTGGAGTTTCTGAGACTGCTGAACGACATCCCGGATGCTCACGAGAGGGCCAAAAAGATCATAGCACAACATCGAGGAGTAGTGTTTTGTGACAGTCTCCAGCGCGCGCTCGGAGGCCTTGTTACGGAGCAGGGTTTGCAGACGGGTGATGAGCTCCGTCACCTCGATCGGCTTGACAAGATAATCCTTTGCTCCCGCCTTCAAAGAATCGATGGCGTTGGCGAAATCGGCAAATCCCGTCATCATGATGACGTCAGTTTTCGGAGATGTCTGAATAATGAGCGGCAGCGCGTCGAGGCCACTCATGTTTGGCATTTTGATATCCAACAAAACGGCATCGTATTGGTTCTCCCGGATCTTATCCAGGGCGGCTTCGCCGTCGGAGGCATCATCAACCTCAAAGCCCGCGCCTTTGAGCCTCATTTTCATGGACAGTCTCAGGCTGTCCTCATCATCAACAATAAGAATTCGGTCATTCATGGACTGTTCCTTTTTGAGTTATCGAGCAGACGTCGGGAGGGTGATGCTGAATGTTGTTCCCTTACCCTGCTCGCTGGAAGCCGTGATCTGCCCGCCATGGGCTTCAACGATCAATTTGCAGATTGCAAGCCCAAGCCCGGTTCCCTTTTGCTTCGTTTTCTTGGCCGAGGAGAGCTGGCGGTATCGGTCGAAAAGGAGGGGAAGCTCTGCCTGTGGAATCCCCACCCCGCTGTCGGAAACGGAAACTCGTACAAACTCGCCCGTCTCGATCATGGAGTCCGGCGAAGCCTTGTAGGGCTCCACTTTGATCGAGACGCTGCCTCCGCTTGGAGTGAATTTATAGGCATTGCTCAACAGGTTCATCAGCACCTGGCCGGCTTTACCCTCATCAATCCAGGCATCTTTAATTCCCTGAGGCTGCTCGACATGGAGAGCGATGTTTTTCTGCTTGAACTGAAGCTCCATGGGCTTCAGGGTTTGCTCGATGAGTCTCATCACCGGCGTCTGCTGCTTGTCCAAAGACATGTTCCCGGCTTCGTACTTCGATAAATCGAGCAGGTCGTTGATCAATTCAAGCATTCGCACGGCGGATTGATGAGCGGATTCCATTAACTCCATGTGTTCGGCTCTCATGCCGCTTGATTTTCCGTCCTCAACAAAATATTCGATGACGGACTTGATGCCGGTGATCGGGCTCCGGAGGTCATGAACCAACATTGCCATAAAATCGGCCTTCGTTCGCTCAAGTTCTGCTTCAGCGCGCTTCAGCCGAATCAGCGTCTTGGCCCGAACGAGCAACTCTTCCGTGTCGATGGGTTTTGTAAGATATCCTTCTGCTCCCATTTCAAGGCCCGCTTCGATGCTGCTGGCGTCCTTCTTCTGAGCGGTCAGGAACACAATGGGGATTTTCGAAGTCGAACGATTTGCCCGCAGATGCCGCAACGTCTCAAAGCCGTCCATCTCAGGCATCTGAATATCAAGGAGAATCAAGTCTGGATTGTGTTCCTTGGCAATGGACAAACAATCTTTCCCGCTTGTAGCGCGTAGCATCTTGATAGGCTTGCGTTTGAGCGCAAATTCAAGCAGGTCGAGATTGTCTTCCGTGTCGTCTACCACTAATATGGTGGGTTCTTTGTCAAACATCATTCTATGGTCTTTTCTAATTAAGGTTCAGGATTCTCTTCACAGTTCTGCCAAGCTCGAGCTGTGAAATATCATCCTTCTTCATGTAATTGGTAACTTGATTGTTGAGCTTGGCGAGTTCGTCGGGACCGAGCTCCTTGCCGGAGAGGATTACGACGGGTATTCTCTTCCAGGCTTCGTTGGCTTGAAGTTGCTCCACGACCTGGAAACCGTCCATGTCGGGCATCATGAGGTCAAGCAAAATAAGGGAAGGTTTTGATTCTTTCAACAGCTCAAGGGCTTTTTTGCCGCCGGTTGCAATTTTAATAGTGAATCCGTCTGCCTTCATCAGGTTCTTGACGGTGAGGGCAAAGTCCTCATTGTCATCCACCACGAGGATGTATTGGTCGTTCGACTTGATGAACTGCTTCACGACGGACAGCAGCCGGGAGGGTTCGGTGGGCTTGGTCAGAAGGTCCACAGCTCCGAGCGACATCGCGAGGGGCTTGTTTTCAACGATGGAGTGCATGACAACCGGAATGTCCTTGGTCAGCGGGTTTTGCTTCAGTTCGCGCAAAACCTGCCAGCCGTCTTTCTTTGGCATCATGATGTCCAGCGTAATGAGCGCTGGCTTGACCCTGGCCGCTGCCGCGAGTCCTTCTTCGCCCGAAAGCGCCCCCGCCACTGAATAACCTTCCGGAATGAGGTATTTGCGAAGAATCTCGATGACATCGGGGTCGTCATCGATACACAAAATCTGAACTCCTTTGGCCCCGGGCTGCGGGGGAAGATACTGTGAAAGGGGTACAGGCGCGGGCTTCGGGGTCTCTTTCCTTTCCTCGGCCTGTTTCTCTTCAGAAACGACCGGAGGAATTGTTAAGATGAAAGTAGACCCCTTACCGTATTCGCTAACGACGGTCAAGTCGCCCCCCAGCATTCTTGCCAATCGTCTAGCGATCGGAAGCCCGAGACCTGTTCCCTTGTATTTCCGTGTGTTGCTGCTGTCAACTTGCGCAAACTCTTCAAAAATCAAGTTAAAGTTCTTTTTCTCAATACCGATGCCGGAATCCTTGACCGAAATCGACACCATGTCCCCAGATTGCCACGCTCGTATCGTGATGTCGCCCTTTTCCGTGAACTTGGCGGCGTTACTCAAGAGGTTCACAACGACCTGCCGAATTTTGACGATGTCGGTCGTAAGGCTTGGAAGGCCGGGCGCAATATCCTGAACGAGGTTGAGGTTCTTGGACTTCATAAGCGGCTCGACAGTGAAAATACAGTTCGAGATCACCGAAGCGATATCTTCTGTCTCGAGACTAAGCGTCATCCGGCCCGATTCAATCTTGGAGAGGTCGAGAATATCGTTGATGAGCTGCAACAAATGCCGGCCATTCTTCAGCACCTTTTCGGTGGCCATCTTCTGGTCCTTGGTAAGCGGCTCTGGCGAATTTGGCGCAAGCAGGATGGAGCTGAATCCGATAATGGAGTTCAATGGCGTACGCAACTCGTGCGACATGCTGGCCAGAAAATCCGATTTGACTCGATACGCCTTTTCCAGCTCTGAGTTCTTCGCGCTGACCTCCTCGTTCCGCTTGGCAATTTCCATCGAAAGCTTCTTGGTCGCCTCATCGCTCATCGCGTTCGTCACGGCCACACCAAGCTGTGGAACGGAATTGCTGATAATATCTCTCTCGGATTCTCCAAAGTCATGCAAAGACCCAAGGACAATGACGCCAAGAACCCTTTCCTGGAAAATAATGGGGATCGCCATGATGTTCTTCGGCGGCACCTGGACGAGGCCGGTGTCTATGGTAAAGTCGGAAGACAGGGGAATATCGCTTACTTCAATCGTTTTTTTCTCGCGGGCGCATTGACCTGGGATACCCTCGCCGACGCGCAGGATTTTGATTCTTTCACCGTTCTCTTTCAGCCCATATCCTGCGACTAATTCGAGCATGCCCGTTTCGCCGTTCAGAAGATAGAAAGCGCCGATGGAAGATTTCGTGTTTTTACAAAGAAGCTGAAGACTGTGGTATTCTACCTCCCGGATGCTTTCGAGGCTGTTCAGCGTTGTGACCAATTCAGAATAGGCCGTCAGCCTTGCGTAATTGCTCCCGAGCATCGCAGACATTTTGTTGAAGGCGATGGCCAGCTCGCCAAGTTCATCAGTCCGGTTCAGCGAAATTGGCCTGAATGTCCCCTCCATGATATTCTGAGTTCCTTCTTTCAGCATTCGTACCGGCCGGGTGATGGACCGTGTCAAAACAATCCCAAGCGCAACGGCAAAGAGAGCAAGAAGGATGTTGATCAAACCGATGAAGAGCCCCAGATCACGACTCATCGTGCTTGCCCGCTCGATGGATTGAGGCTGAGCCGTCAGGTTACGCTGAAAAATATCTCTCGTAAATGCCCTGGCGTTTGACATGTACTGGATCTGTGATTCGAGTCGAACGATGGAGCGGAATTCCGTCTCGAATTCTTTGCCGGAGAGATTATTGTCTCTGAGGAGGATCATTTTGTCGCCGACGTTTTGCAGCCACAGCTGATAATTATCTTTGATCAGTTTGAGCGTCTTCATCGAGAGGCTGTCATTCACGTCTTTCTGGACTTCCGCCAAAGCATCATCGAAATCTTTCCAGCCGTTTTCGTAAGTCACTTTGGCCTGCTTGGAACCGGTGAACGCATATTCATAGGCGGCCGAGGGAACATCGTTGAGAAACCGCCGCATGCGCTCTAAACTCGTGAGGGATTTTGTCTCCCCGAGGGCGACCGAGAAATTCTTTTGAATCTGTCCCAGGATGTTCAGCGTCAACAAGGTCATCGCTGTCAAAACAACGAGCAGCATGGCAAAGTTTGCGAACACCTTCCAGTAAAGTCTTGATCGAAACATGAAGTCCTCAGGATTGATGGGGGTTCATGAAGTCACGAATTGAGGTACTTTTGAATGAGGTTCAACAGCTCCTCAGGATCCATCGGCTTACTGTAGTGCTCCACGCATCCGATCGCCTTCGTCCGCGCTTTGTCCTCTGCCCTGGCCTGTGCTGTGAATGCGATAATCGGAATATCCTTGGTTCGCTCGTCAGCCTTGATAAGCGGGACAGCCTGCCATCCATCCATCACCGGCATCTGCATGTCCATAAGGATGAGAGTGGGAGGATTGGCCGTGGCCATTTGAACGGCCTGTTCTCCATTCTCGGCAATGAGCAATTCAACGTCGAGCTTGCTTCGTTTAAGGACGAACGAAACGAGGTCGCGGTTATCTTCGTCGTCTTCAACAAGCAGGATTTTATGACTCATAACCATTCCTTTCAATGGGGCGATTGCCCATGGGACTACACCAGGGATGAAATATATTCTCTAAACTGTACGAGTTTTTCGTTCATCACAGACGTCAAATCGTCAAAATCGACCGGTTTTTTGACGATTGCCTCATTCGTCCTCAGATCGCCCGACTTGAGCGTGTCGTAATCAGTTTTTTCGCACAGAAGGATGCAGGGAATAAAATTGAATTTTGAATTCGTTCTCAGTACATGGAGAAACTTGATGCCGCTCAATGAGCCATCGGGGAACTTCTGTTCTGTCAGAATCACGTTGGGGTTGATCTTCTCGATCTTCTCGAGCGCAACTTCAGGCGTTTGAGCAAAGACCACAGCGTACCCTGAGGACTTCAGCCGGGTGCTGACATCGTTTCGTGGTCTTCCCTCCTCGGCAACAAACAGGACCGTCCCTCTGTACTGATCCGCAACAAGGTCGAGCAGGAATTTTGACTCGTTCTCGAGATACTCCGTCATGCTGATTTGATACACCTTTCTCAGCCATTCGAGCGTCGAAGACGAGCTGCGGAGGAGCTTCCGCTTTGAAATAACTTCCTTCACGGCTTTACTGTACATCTCGATTTTCACTTCCCTGCGCACAGACTGTTCAACTTCAGGCGGAATGTTGAGAGACAAAGCAAGCTGGCGGCATGCCAGAGCTTCGGCATCTTTGGGCGCGCCGTTCACCCACGCTTTCTCCATGGCCCCCCGCAATTGATTCACCGCGCCTTGAAGCTGATGCTCGCGAATTTCCTCACGGGCCTTTTTTTCTTCAAGGAGTGCACGCGACAGCTCTTCGATCTGGCTGCGCATCTGGTCGAGTTCCCCTTTCGGAGGACCTCCGGCCGGCGCACTCTTTGAAGGAGCCAAAGTTGGACCGGGCGATGAGGAAAGCATGCTCTTGACGCCTTCCAGAATCTTGGCAGTGTCAACAGGTTTCCTCTCGGGCGTCGTCGGTTTGGGATCTGGTGGAGCGACTGGTTGTGGCGGTGTCTGAGAAGCCAGTGTGCTCTTTACACTTTCAAGAATCTTTGCCGCATCGACAG
>CAYIBG010000054.1:0-5270 GCA_964361365.1 uncultured Ignavibacteriaceae bacterium
TCGTGACGAATCCTTTCGGTGTTTGCTGCATCGAATATCAGGGAAGACCATGACTCAGGAAAATCATCACAAAGTCGTCATCATAGGTTCGGGCCCGGCAGGGCTCACTGCAGCGCTCTATGCTGGAAGAGCGAACCTGGTTCCCATAGTGTTTGAAGGCGCTCAACCGGGTGGACAACTCACAATTACAACGGAAGTTGAAAACTATCCAGGTTTTCCTTCAGGCCTCATGGGTCCGGAAATGATGGAATTATTTCGGAAACAGGCCCAGAGGTTTGGAGCTGAGTGTTTTTTTAAAGTCGTGGAAGAAGTGGATTTCTCAAAACGTCCGTTCAAAGTGGTTGCTGATGGTGAAACGCATTGGGGAGAAACCGTTATTGTTGCGACGGGCGCCTCGGCAAAACTGCTCGGCATTGCATCAGAATCGGACTACATGGGATACGGGGTATCAGCGTGTGCGACGTGCGACGGATTTTTCTTCAAGAATCAGCATGTTGCGGTGGTAGGCGGGGGAGACACAGCCATGGAAGAGGCCACGTATCTGACCAAGCACGCCGCTCGGGTCACCGTTATTCACCGGCGCAGCGAATTGCGCGCATCAAAAATCATGCAGGAGCGCGCTCGCAAGAATTCGAAGATCGATTTCATGTGGGATTCAGCCGTTGAAGAAGTTCTGGGTGTTTCTGAAAACGGGCATCGAAAGCTCACCAGTGTTCGAGTCAGAAACCTGAAAACAAACAAAGTTGTCGACAACAAATTCGATGGCCTGTTTCTTGCAATCGGCCATCAGCCGAATACAAAGATTTTCGAAGGAAAACTCGAGATGGACAGCGTCGGCTACCTGAAGACAAAGCCCGGAAGCACGGCCACAAATATTCCAGGAGTCTTTGCCGCAGGCGACGTTGCCGACGCCACCTACCGACAAGCGGTGACAGCCGCTGGAACCGGCTGCATGGCTGCCATTGATGCTGAGAGGTTCCTAGCCCACCACGAAACGCCATGATTAAGCCGTAGAGTCCGACTTGTAGTCGGACTGTCAAGCTCGAGGCTTAATGCTATGTCCGACTGAAAGTCGGACACTACTGCGTATTTCGCCATTGACTTTACCCCCTCCTTTTCTTATAATTCAAAGCGCCACAATGACTTATAAGCCCCCCTTCTAAGTCCATATGTCGAATTCATCCAAGTGGATCATAGGTATTCTCCTCGCCTTTTTTTTCTTCGCCGGACTGTTTTTCCTCACTTTTTATGCCTGGTTGTTTTCGGAGCCCGAAGACGAGACTGCCTCGAACTTCGGCGACAAGGTCGCTTTAGTGGAGCTACGCGAGCCGATCCTCTCTTCCGAGGATGTTGTGAGGCAATTCAAAAAATTCCGCGACAACAAGTCTATCAAAGCCATTGTATTCCGAGTGGAATCGCCCGGAGGCGGAGTCGCAGCAAGCCAGGAGATCTATGAAGAGGTAAAGAAAACCCGCGAGTCCAAACCTGTGGTCGTTTCCATGGGCTCCGTTGCAGCGAGCGGCGGTTATTATGTGTCGCTCGGTGCGACGAGGATCGTTGCAAACCCCGGGACAGTCACGGGGAGCATCGGAGTTATTTTTCAGTTCATACACGTCAACGAGCTTCTGAAGAAAATCGGAATCGATGCAACGACATTCAAGTCCGGGAAATTCAAGGATGCCGGGTCTCCATTCAGAAAACCGACCGAGGAAGAGAAAGTGTACTTTGGTGAGCTCATCGGAGACGTCTATGACCAATTTGTCCGCGCCGTCATGACCGAGCGGAAAATGAGCCGATCCAAAGTGGTCAAGTATGCCGACGGCCGGGTTTTCACCGGTCGGATGGGAGTGGAGTACGGTTTTGTCGACACTCTGGGTACACTCGAGGACGCCGTGAACATAGCGGCGGAGCTTGGCAATGTTCGTGGAAAGCCGAGAGTGGTGAAGGAACGCAAGCTGAGGCCTTTCCTCGACCGATTGCTCGGAGAAGCGGCGACGGAGATCGCCTCTCTTCGGGACGAGTTTCTGCGTCAACCGATTGTGCAATACAAATTCGTTTCACCCTAAAATAAACGACAGGAGGCTCAGTGACCAAAGCCGACATTGTTGACGTGATTGCTTCTGCAACCGGACTCACGAAAGTGGAAACGGAAGCGGTGGTGGATGGCTTCATCCAAACGGTGATCAACGCCATGAAGGAGGGGAAGAACATTGAAATTCGCGGTTTTGGGAGCTTCAAGGTGAAGAAAAGAAAAGGCCGCATGGCCAGAAACCCCCGGACAGGCGAGCAGGTGAAAGTGGACGAGCACTTCGTGCCCATTTTCAAGGTTTCCAAGGAACTGAAACAAGTGGTCGACGCAAACCTGAAAAAGGCGGTCTAGTCGTTCGATGATTCCGAAGATTCTTTGCACGGATTGCGGCTCCCAGCTTCAATGGACGGACAAGTTTTGTGCGCGTTGCGGCAAAACCATCGAGTGGCCCGCATCCTTTTCCTCTACTGCAACTTCCTCTGCCCCGACAGCCCTGCCTGTCCGGTCTACGACTCTGCGAGTCGATAGACTCGTAGAGCAGGCAGGCACAACCGTTCGCTGCAAGAGCTGCGGATCGGAGAATCCCTCTACGTCTGAGCTTTGTCTCACGTGCGGTCATGCCTTGATTGGAAAAACAGAGAAGCGGACGAAAGATCATGTTCATGTAAAACAGAAGCAGGGCATGGGACAACGGGTGGAGCCGGTCGTGGGGTCATGGAAACTCGTTGCAGGCTTCGCGGTTTTTTTGGCAACAGGAATCACCCTGATGCAGTTATTCGGCGGCTCGAATAAAGCACCCGTGACAATCCCGTCGCAGCCTTCATCGCAGCCAAGCGCAAACATGCAAGTCCTTCCGCAAATCGAAGAAATGGAGCGTCAGGTTGTTGCGAATCCGAGCAACCATGAACAGATTCTGAAACTGGCAAACTTTCTGCAGGACAACAGGTTTTATGACCGGGCTATAAAATACTACAAGGATTATCTTTCTGACCATCCAAAGGATGCCAACGCTCGCGTGGATATGGGGATCGTTTATAATGATATGGGAGATTTGGAGGAAGCAAAGAAACAAATTCGACTGGCTCTCGAACATGAGCCAAAACATCTCTTCGCGCACTTTAACCTTGGAATCGTCTATCTTCGCGGCGGAGAGGTGGAAAAAGCAAATGAATGGTTCAAAAAAGTGGTCGAGCTTGATCCCAAGAATGAAATGGCGCAACGGGCTCAGCAACTCTTGAGTCAACACAACCCACAAAATCTCCAAACGAAATAAAAGGAGGAGCTATGCCGAGTGGTAAGAAGCGAAAACGTCATAAAATGGCGACTCACAAAAGAAAAAAACGATTGCGAAAGATGCGTCATAAGAAGAAAATTCGTTAACGTATCGTAACCTGCCCTGTGATGTTCAGCAGGGCAGAATTGTCTTTGGAGTCTCGATGAAACATGGAGTTGTTCGGACGGTTTGCAGTATTCTCTTGTTCTTTGCGTTTTTCTCCACCACACTCGGTTGGGGGTTTTGGGCGCATAAGGAAATCCATCGTTATGCCATCCAGTCTCTTCCCGCGGAAATGCGTCCCTTTTTTGATGCAAACGCGGACTCGATCATCCTGCGGGCTGTCGATGCAGACCGGCGAAGGAATGTCGATAAGAAGGAAGGGCCTTATCATTACATTGACCTCGACCGTTACGGGAAATACCCGTTCGAAGAGCTTCCGCGTACGTATGCCGACGCCGTTCAAAAATACGGCGAGGAAATAGTCGACACGAACGGAACGGTTCCCTGGCGGATTGCCAATTTTACCGAACGTCTTTCGGATGCCATGAAGCATAAAGACAAGAGATCCATCATGTTTCACGCCGCAAACCTTGGCCACTACATCGCTGACGCACATGTGCCGCTCCATTCCACCGAAAACTATGACGGCAAGATGACGAACCAACCCGGCCTCCATTCTCGCTGGGAGTCAGAATTGCCTGAGCAATTCGGGCCAAACTTCAAACTTGAGTGGGCGGCAACAGAGTTTATTTCCGACCCTCTCGCCACAGCGTTTACCATCGTCCTCGAGAGCTTTCAGCGAGTGGACTCCGTCCTTCAACTCGATTTGAAAGCGAAAGAGGGGATTCCAGAATCTGAGCTTGTGACGACAAAACGGGAACGCGGTCGAACGGTGTACATCTATAGCGACCAATACTACAAGCGGTACCATTCGCTTCTGAAGGGTATGGTCGAGCGGAGAATGAAAGACGCGATTCGCCGCGTGGCAAGTTACTGGTACACCGCGTGGGTGAATGCCGGGAAGCCCGAACTTCCTCAGTAGCAGGATTCAAGTTGTTTCTTTTGTTTGATTTATCTACTTTTTCCAGGTCATGTTACAGGAGAAAACAATGGCGAATGAAAGCGATGGAATGGCAAAGGGTCTTATCATCGGTTTTTTTGCAGGCGGCATCGTCGGAGCAGTTTTGGCTTTGCTCTATGCGCCCAAAACGGGGCGGGAATTCCGTGCCGACCTGAAAGATAAGGCAAAAGATGTGATGGTGGCCGCAGACGACTATCTCTCGCAGGCCCGTACGCAAGCGGCGGATATTATCAATGAGGGGAAAAGCAAATCCGAAAACCTCATCAGCGACGCAAAACGACGTGCTGATTCCATCAAGGGCGAGGCGGAACGTATCCTCTCGGGCGCACGGTCGAAGGGTGGCAATGAAGGGTCGAGAGGGTAACGGAATTTACTGACGGTATCTAACAAAGGACGTTCAACGTGGAATCATTTCTGCAAGTCGTTCAAATGATCGCTCTCGTGAGTGCTTCTGCCCTCTGTATCTATCTCATTTTCACGCTCGTGAAGCTCAACGACCTTCTGGCCATGCTCCATAAAGATCTGGGCGAGATCACGAAAAATGCGAAACCCGTGTTTGAAAACCTGCAGGTCGTGACGGAAAAGATGAGGTCGATTACGACGAAGATCGATGAGCAGGCGCAAATCTTCAAGAGCTCCATCGAATCCTTTAAGATGCTCGCAGACAATGTGTTGGAGTTCGAAAAACGCATCGAACAGCGCGTCGAGGAACCCATTATTCGCGTCACAGCGATTCTTGGCGGGTTAGTCGACCGCGTGACGTCGGTCTTCCGGCGACAGCAGACCCCGTAGCACGATCCATATATGGACACACTCCTCGCGGTTTGATACTCTACCGCGCTGCAAGAACCTCGGGAGACAACCTTGGCACAAGGAACCAACAG
>CAYIBG010000054.1:5370-10778 GCA_964361365.1 uncultured Ignavibacteriaceae bacterium
ACTCTACCGCGCTGCAAGAACCTCGGGAGACAACCTTGGCACAAGGAACCAACAGAGAATATTCTGCCGATAAAATCCGGAACATTGCCCTCGTCGGTCACGGTGGCTCCGGCAAAACAACGTTCACGGAAGGACTTCTCTTCGTGACGGGAACGACGAATCGCCTCGGCAAAGTGGACGAAGGGTCGACGGTTTCGGATTACCACCCTGATGAGATTGAACGCAAAATCTCCATCAATGCCTCACTCCTTCACTGCGATTGGCAAGGCTTCAAGCTCAATCTCCTCGACACACCGGGATATTCGGATTTTGTCGGGGAGGTCATAGGCTCGTTGCGCGTTGCAGACGCCGCCATCGTTCTCATCAAGGCCGTGGAGGGAACGGAGGTGGGCACGGAAATCGTCTGGAATGTGGCTCGAGACTATAAAACCCCTTCCCTCATTCTGATCAACAAACTGGATAACGAAAACTCGGAATTCGACCATGCTCTGGCAACAGCAAAAGAACGGTTCGGTCATGATGTCGCTGTCGTTCAGTTTCCTGTCAACGAAGGTTTGCCGTTCGATTCTGTGGTCGATGTCCTGCGCATGAAGCTTCTCAAATTCAACCGCGACGGCAGCGGCAAGTACGCTGAGCAGGAAATCCCGTCAGATTTGAAGTCGAAGGCCGAATCCCTCCATGAAGAACTGATTGAGAAAATCGCAGAGACAGACGAAGAACTCATGAACAAGTTTTTCGAGGACGGAACGCTCAAGGATGCCGAACTACTGCGTGGAATGAGAATCGCGTTGAATACGCGCAAGATTTTTCCCGTGTTTTGTGGAGCTGCATCGATGAATATCGGGCTCTCGACATTGATGGATTTTCTGACTCAGTATGCTCCCTCGCCGAAGGACCGCGGGGCCGTTCCAGCCAAGGACCTTCACGGCAAAAAGGAAATCACCGTTGCCCCCGAGCCAGCGGGTCGACCGGCGCTTTTTGTTTTCAAAACCGTCTCGGAACAGCACGTGGGGGAGTTGTCTTATTTCAGGGTCTATTCCGGTTCCATCACGCCGGGCATGGACATGCTGAACGAATCCAACGGCAAATCCGAACGCCTGGGGCAACTGTTCCTCATGAACGGAAAGGATCGCAAAGAAGTCGGCAAATTAACGGCAGGCGACATCGGAGCCGTGGTGAAGCTGAAAGATACGCACACGAATAATACGCTGAGCAACAAAACCTTCCCGGTGGAATTCCAGCCGATCGTCTTTCCAGATCCCGTGATTCGTATGGCGATTGTTTCGAAATCCAAGGGAGATGAAGATCGAATGGCAACCGGCCTCCATTACCTGCATGAAGAAGACCCGACGTTTGTGATGCAAGTTGATTCACAGCTTAGTCAAACGGTTATCGCGGGTCAGGGCGAGCTCCATTTACTGATTGTGACGAAGAGGTTGAAGGAAAAATACGGCGTCGAAGTCGACCTCGTCGAGCCCAAAATACCGTACAAGGAGACGATTCGAGGAACCGTTCCCAGCATCGAATACAAACACAAAAAGCAAACGGGAGGTCGGGGACAGTTCGGCCATGTGTACCTGAGAATTGAGCCGAAACCGCGTGGAGCCGGGTTTGAGTTCGAAGATGCCATCGTCGGCGGTGTGGTCCCGGGTCGCTTTGTTCCCGCAGTCGAAAAAGGCGTAGTGGACACGATGCATCGGGGAGTGCTGGCTGGGTACGAAGTGGTGGATGTGAAAGTAAGTTTGCACGACGGCTCGTATCACACCGTCGACTCTGACGAGCATTCTTTTAAGATCGCCGGCTCCATGGCTTTCAAAAAAGGATTTCTGGACGCAAAGCCGGTGCTGCTGGAACCGATCAACGAAGTCGAAGTCGTTGTCCCTGAAGAATACATGGGTGATGTGATGGGCGATCTCTCGGCACGACGCGGGAAAATACAGGGCATGGAAACAGAAGGGCACTTCCAGAAGATCAAAGCGCTCATCCCGATGGCTGAACTCCATAAATATTCGACAATCCTTCGCTCCATGACGCAAGGTCGCGGTATCTATCGGACGAAGTTTTCTCACTACGATGAGCTTCCGCGCGAGCAGGCCGACAAGGTAATCGCCGCACACGATAAATCGAAAGTGGAAGCGGAATAAGTTCTTCTCATACGAGACAGTCCCTCGCAACCCCGCGCATGCGGGGTTTTGTTTTTTTCAGGCTGTATCGCAAGAGTATTTTGAGTACATTCCTGCTTGAATCCTTCCAAAAACATCCCGATGCCGGGCATACGAGAAAAATCAAGAACCGTCAAAAGAGCCGGCAAGGAAGGATCGAATGGCTCCAGGATCACCCATATTACCATCCAGGGTGCCAGGGTTCACAACCTCAAGAACGTCAGCCTCACCCTGCCGCGTAACAGGCTTATTGTCGTGACGGGCGTGAGCGGATCGGGCAAATCGAGCCTTGCGTTTGACACGATCTATGCCGAGGGCCAGCGCCGGTATGTCGAGAGCCTTTCCTCCTACGCACGCCAGTTTCTCGAAAGGATGGAAAAGCCAGACGTCGACCTCATCCAGGGCATCAGCCCCGCCATCGCGATCGAGCAAAAAACCATATCCAGAAACCCGCGCTCGACCGTCGCCACCACGACTGAAGTCTATGATTATCTGCGACTCCTGTTTGGCAGGGTCGGAAAGACTTACTGCCGGGAGTGTGGAAAACCCGTGCAGCGAGACACCGTGACCTCCGTCGTAGAGCAGTTGAGGCGGGAAAAGGACGGGTCGAAATTGTACGTGATGTTTCCGATGCATGACCATCCCGGAAGGTCGATGAAAGAGGAAATCGCCGTTCTGAAGAAGCGCGGGTTCTATCGGGTTGTCATCGGCGGAGAATTGGTCGATCTGAACGAACAAGAGTACAAAGGAAAGGAAAAGAAAGGAATCGGCGTGCTGGTCGACAGGCTTGCATTGCGGGCTGGTGAACAGAAATCCGAAAGCCGTCTGGCGGAATCCATTGAATCAGCGTTTGTGGAGGGCGACGGATATGCGTTCATCTATTTGCTGGATGACAAGAGAATGCTCAGATTTTCCCAGCATTACGAATGCCCTGACGACGGTCTGAAGTACGAAGATCCTGAGCCGAGGTTGTTTTCGTTCAATAATCCGGTGGGGGCCTGCCCAAAGTGCCAGGGGTTCGGACGTTCCATCGGAATCGACATGAATCTGGTCGTGGCGAATCCGAACAAAACGATCCGTCAAGGGGCGATCCAGCCATGGACGTCTCCGCGTTGGCGTGAGAATCTCTCTGATTTGATTCGGGTTGCAAAACAGGCCGGCGTCCCTGTCGATGTCCCATTCAGAAACCTGACGGCCAAGCAGCTGGACGTCATCATGAACGGGTACGACGGGTTTGACGGCATCACGAAGTTTTTTAAGTTCATTGAGCGCAAGTCATACAAGATTCATTACCGGGTGTTTCTGAGCCGCTACCGCGGTTACACAACGTGTGACGAGTGCGGCGGCTCGCGTTTGCGCACAGAAGCCCTCAATATTCGTGTGGCGGATAAGACGATCCAGGACATCGTCACCATGACGATTGCGGAGGCCCATTCGTTTTTTGAAGAACTCACATTGGCCCCCTACGAGGCTGATGTCGCCAAGAGAATTCTCGAAGAAATAAGAAAGAGGCTCCGGTTCCTGCATGAAGTGGGCATCGGTTACATAACCCTTAACCGGCTGTCCATGACCCTCTCCGGCGGTGAATCTCAGCGAATTAACCTGGCTACATCGTTAGGTTCTTCGCTGCAGGATTCGGTGTATGTGCTGGATGAGCCGAGTATCGGCCTGCACCCCCGTGACAACTCGAGGTTGATTCGCATTCTCAATTCATTGCGCGACATCGGAAATACCGTGATCGTTGTCGAGCACGATGAAGATATGATTCGGGCAGCTGATGTCGTCGTCGACATGGGTCCGAAGGCGGGCGAACATGGGGGTGAGGTGGTGTTTTGCGGCGGATTGGCGGAACTCCAGAAAGAAAGCTCCTCCCTGACTGCCCAATACTTGAACCGTACGCTCGTCATACCGACTCCGGCCAGGAGACGGCCTGATACCGAGCAATCGATCTTTGTGCGGGGGGCCGCTGAGAATAATCTCAAAGGCATCGACGTGCGCTTTCCACTGAACATGTTTGTTTGCGTCACAGGGGTGAGCGGGTCGGGCAAAAGCACTCTCGTGCACGAAATTCTCTACGCCGGGATTCAAAAGATGAAAGGCGCGTACGACGGCTCCGTCGGGAAATGCGCCGGCATCGAAGGAGCTGACTTTATTCAGCACGTAGAGCTTGTCGACCAATCCCCGATCGGCCGCACGCCGCGATCCAACGCGATCACGTACATCAAAGCGTTCGACCTGATCCGTGATCTACTGGCCAACAGCCAGGCGGCGAAAATACGCGGGTTCAAGCCGGGACACTTTTCGTTCAATGTGCCGGGTGGAAGATGTGAAACATGTGAAGGCGACGGAGTGCAGAAAATTGAAATGCAGTTCCTTGCCGATATTTACCTTACGTGTGAATCATGCAAAGGGAAGCGTTTCAAGAAAGAGGTACTGGATATTCAATACCGAGGCAAGAACGTCGACGATATCCTGCGCCTCACGGCGACCGAAGCAATAGATTTTTTCTCGAAGTCGGCCGAAGGATATCGAGTAGCGAGACGTCTAAAGGTCCTGGACGATGTCGGACTTGGATACTTGCGGCTTGGCCAGGCAGCCACAACTCTCTCCGGGGGTGAAGCCCAGCGTATCAAGCTGGCGCATCATTTGTCTGCAACGGAGTCACAGGAAAAATCGCTTTTCGTTTTTGACGAACCGACCACCGGCCTCCATTTTGACGACATCGCAAAGTTGCTGAAGTGTTTTGAGGCGCTCGTGAAGGCAGGACATTCACTCGTTGTGATCGAGCATAACATGAACGTCGTGAAGTGCGCTGATTTTGTTATCGACCTCGGACCTGAGGCGGGGGATGAGGGAGGAGAAATTGTCGCGACCGGGACCCCGGAACAAATAGCCCGCTCGCCAAAATCTCACACCGGAAAAGTCTTGAAGAGCTACCTCTAGCTAATTTTCATCCCCGGCCGGGTTCTGATGTGGCATTCAGTTGTAAGATGTGTTCAGGTGAGGTTTCGCTACAGGTTGAATCGGAAAAAATGACGAGAGACTTTTGGCTGTGATGAAAGTCACGGTATAGCCAAACTTCTCCGTTTATATTGCGCTTGCAGTGATAAAGGACTTCGTTTAACTGTAGGGCTTAGGGGAGGCCTTATAAGTGGGCGGAGTCCTTCTGCATTTTGTGGGGTAAGATACGAAAGGATGCCTGAGTCCAGGTCAGTAGAGCGACCCGAAATTCAGGGTAATATAGAA
>CAYIBG010000055.1:0-10725 GCA_964361365.1 uncultured Ignavibacteriaceae bacterium
GGGGCACACTCGCCTACCTTGAGCTCGCTCGCGAACTGATCGGGCGGCATCAGGTTCAAGCGCAGGCACAGTCCGAACCGCAATATCTTGCCGAGAAGTCCGCGTAAACGCGGCGCCGTTGATTCCATACCTGTTTTTTTGTTAATTAGTGTTACGGGAAAAGGAGGAAACCATGAAATCGATCGTGGTTTTGTTCTTATTGATTGTATGCCTTGCGCTCGGAGCTTTGTCACAGGAGAGATTCGGGATTGAACTTGTCGGAGGCAGGCTCTTCAACAAAACTCAGGGAAATGGGCTGACGGCGTTTGGTGACGGATTTTCGGTCGGCTCAGGACTATCCTACGACGCCTCCGAACAGACTCAGATAGGCTTGAGAGTCGTTTATTCGGAGATGCCCTATACGTCTTCCGCATACTACGGAGTTAGGCCGGCTGCCATTGATAAGATAACTTCGTTGTTCTTCCAGGGCGAAAAGGCATCATCCTTCGAAACGTCGGTCGGCCTGAAGTTCACATCAGAGACCTCGTTGTTCGTCAGGCCTTATTTGTTTATTCGTGGTGGCTTATATTTCACAAAGACTGAGAAAAAAAAATCTTCGTACCGGATCGTTGATGACATCCGTCCGCCGACGGTGATAGGGACTTCTTCAACGAACGGGTTTGGCGCAATCGGAGCTGGTTTGAAATTCTCTTTGCTCTCAGAACTCTCATTGAACCTAGAAACAGCCATCCACAAATTCTTTGCCCAAAACTCCGTTCTCGTTCCCTTTCTTATTACGACATGCATAACAATGTAAATCCGTGAATTTCCATAATTTGAGGTCTCAAGGGTAGCTCTCCAGCTACCCTTTTGTTTGTTTCATTGACGAATTATGAGCCAACCCGAACTTTCAAAAGCCTACAACCCCAGCGACGTTGAAGACAAATGGTACCAGTACTGGGAATCGAACGGCCATTTCCGCGCCACCGTCAATAAAAAGAAGAAGCCATTCACCGTCGTCATCCCACCGCCGAACATCACCGGCATCCTGACAATGGGCCACGTACTCAACAACACTATTCAGGACATTTTCGTGCGGTGGAAGCGCATGCAGGGATTCGAAGCCTGCTGGGTTCCCGGCACGGACCACGCAGGTATCGCGACGCAGAATGCCGTTGAAAAAGCGCTTGCGAAGGAGGGCACGGACCGTCACCAGCTTGGCCGCGAGAAATTCGTGGAGCGTGTGTGGCAGTGGCGCGAACAGTACGGGCGGGCGATTATCAAACAGCTGCGGAAACTCGGCGCTTCATGCGACTGGGAGCGCGAGCGTTTTACGATGGACGAGGGGCTCTCGCGTGCAGTGAACGAAGTCTTCGTGCGACTTTACAAGAAGGGCCTTATCTATCGGGGTAAGTATATTGTCAACTGGTGTCCGTTCCACCAAACCGCCCTCAGCGATGACGAGGTGGAGAATTCTCAGACAAACGGAAACCTCTATTACCTCCGTTATCCGATCGAAGGCACCAGCGAATTCGCCGTCGTCGCCACAACCCGACCCGAAACGATTCTCGGAGATACCGCCATCTGCGTCCATCCCAAGGACGAGCGTTACAAGCACCTTGTGGGCAAAATGGCTGTGTTGCCCCTTGTCGGCAGGAAGCTACCCATCATTGCGGATGAATACATCGACGTCTCGTTTGCCACGGGCATGATGAAAGTAACTCCCGCGCACGATGCCAACGATTTCCTGCTTGGCCAGCGCCACAACCTGCAGCAAGTGAACATCATGGATGAAAAAGGCCGGATGAATGAATCCGTGCCGAAGGAATATGAAGGACTGGACCGGTTTGAGTGCAGAAAGCAGCTCGTAAAAGACCTTGAAGCGAAAGGCTACCTTGTAAAAGCAGAACCTTACGCGTACAACCTGGGAAAATGCTACAGGTGCGAGACCGTCATCGAACCGTATTTGTCAGACCAGTGGTTCGTCAAAATGAAGCCGCTGGCAACCCCTGCTCTCCGTGTCGTGCATCAGGGAAAAGTGAAATTTCATCCTGAGCGATGGGAGAAAGTGTATGAACACTGGATGACGAATATCCGGGATTGGTGCATCTCGCGACAGATTTGGTGGGGCCACAGAATTCCGGTTTATTATTGCACGAAATGCGACTATCTCGACGCAGCCCTTGAAAAACCCGCGCACCCCTGCCCGGAATGCGGGAACAAAGAGTACCGTCAGGATGAGGACGTGCTCGATACGTGGTTCTCCTCATGGCTGTGGCCGATGTCCACACTCGGCTGGCCTGCGGATACACCCGACCTTCGTTATTTCAACCCCACAGACACGCTCGTTACCGGCCCCGACATTATTTTCTTCTGGGTTGCCCGAATGATCATGGCCAATGTCGAATTTATGAAAGGCCGGCCTGACCGCAACGGGAGACCCAGGAAGAAGGAAGAAGACCTTGTGCCATTTCGTGACGTGTATTTTACGAGCATTATTCGTGACGAGAAGGGGCGGAAAATGAGCAAGTCGCTCGGCAATTCGCCCGACCCGCTGGATGTGATCAAAGAGTACGGGGCCGATGCGCTGCGCTTCACCGTCGCCTATCTCTCGCCACTCGGCCAGGATGTGCTCTTCTCCACCCAAAAGTGTGAACTCGGCCGCAACTTCGCGAACAAGATCTGGAACGCAGGACGATTCTTGCTCATGAACCGCTTGGAGATCGAGGGCAAATCGGCCTCAAAACCTGTGTCCAAGCATCCGGCGACGCACCTTGACCTTGCCGACAAATGGATTCTATCCCGTCTGAACCATGCCATTCGCGACTACAACGAGTCGCTTGCAAAATTCCGCATTAACGAAGCGAGCAAGTTGTTATATGATTTCATCTGGCACGACTTCTGCGACTGGTACATCGAGCTCGTCAAGATTCGTTTCTACGGAAACGAATCGAAAAAGGTAAAACAGGTTGTCGTCCAGCGAGCGATTTGGGTCTTCGACCAGGCACTGCGCATGCTTCATCCCGTAATGCCGTTTGTGACAGAAGAGCTCTGGCAGCAATTGGGGGAACGAAAAGGACAAACCCTGATGCGAGCGGAGTTTCCGAAGGTTGCGAAGAAATGGATTAATACAAAGACTGAGGAAGAGATGGGGTTTGTGCAGAAAGTGATCGAATCGGTGCGTAACATACGAGGAGAAAACAACGTTTCACCTGCGACAGAGATCAAAGTGCAAGTTCGGGCATCCGGCAAGAAGCAGAAGGCTGCCTTTGAGCATTACGATGAATACGTGCGGAAACTGGCGCGGGTAGGCAAAGTGGAACTCGTGAGCTCCAAGTTCAAACCCAAGTTCTCTTCCAGCTCAGTCGTTGACGGCTCTGAAATATTTGTGCCGCTTGAAGGCATTATTGACCTGGATGCAGAGCGCACTCGTTTGGAGAAAGAGATTGACCGCCTGCAACAGCTTCTCGAAGCCATCGAGAAAAAACTCGCGAACCCGCAGTTTGTCGAACGCGCCCCCAAAGACGTGGTGCTATACGAGAAAACCAAGCTCGAGAACTTCAAAGCGAATCTGGAAAAGCTGAAGAAGAATCTGCAACTCATTCACTTCTAGTTTCAAACCGAGAGTTGTTCTTGCTTTGACTTGACAAAATCTGCGCCTCCTCGTATCTTAATGCAGACATCAAGGAGGGCCCGACCATGAAGCATGCGCGAAGCACTACGTTTCTACCCCTCATCTTTCCTCTTCTGTTGTTCACCTGCAAAGATCTCGGTGTCGTCGCACCTCCTCGGCCAATAGAGCTGAGGCCTCTTACCCAATCCGAACTGAAACTCGTCCAGGCTAACAGTCGGTTCTGGCTGGGACTACTGCAGGAAGTCAACAAAGCCGACGATGCGAAGAACGTGTTCATTTCCCCATTGAGCATTTCGATGGCACTCGGAATGACTTTGAACGGCGCCCGGGGAGAGACGTTCGACTCTATGAGAGCAACTCTTCAGTTCTCGAATATGTCGGAGGAGGAAATCAATGATTCCTACAGAAGTCTGGTCGCATTACTGACAAATGCGGACCCGAATGTGCAGCTGAATATCGCGAATTCCATTTGGCACCGAAACACTTTTGCCGTGGAGAGGGAATTCATCGATATCAATAAGACGTACTTCGACGCGGTTGTTTCGGGTCTCGATTTCACCAGTCCGTCCGCCGTCAATGTCATCAACTCGTGGGTGAACGACCAAACGAGGGGCAAGATTGGACAAATCATTGATAAGATCCGCGATTACATGATGCTGTATTTAATAAATGCCATTTATTTCAAGGGCACGTGGACTTCACAGTTCAACAAAGATAAAACTCGGGATGACGAGTTCACACTCCGGGACGGCTCGAAACAACCTTGCAAAATGATGATGCAGGAGGAAGAGTTCGGGTTTTATGCCAATGAAAAATTCACTTCTTTGGACCTCCCGTATGGAGGCAGAGCTTTCAGCATGACAATCGTGTTACCGCGGTCGGGGGAGGATATCGGTTCCTTTCTGAATTCTTTTCAGACAAACGAGTGGGAGACCCTCATAACCAACTTGCGTGAAACGAAAATCTTGACCATGATCCCCAAGTTCAAGCTTGAGTACGAGACCGGATTGATTCCAACCCTCAGTGGACTCGGAATGGGCATCGCCTTCAGCGACTACGCTGATTTCAAGAGGATCAACAAAGATGTTGCGCTTTGCATCTCGGAGGCAAAACACAAAACGTATGTGAATGTGGATGAAGAAGGAACGGAAGCTGCTGCTGTTACCAGCATTGGAGTCGGAGTTACAAGTGCTCCTCCCATGTTTCGCGTTGACAGGCCCTTTCTTTTTGTCATCCGCGAGAGAAGTTCGGGAACCATCCTTTTCGTCGGAAAAATATTGAACCCTAACCGATGAGTTCGTAGATTCACTTCAGACTCCCGGAATCTCAAACGAAACCACGAGAGATTCCGGGAGTCTCAACACTGAATGAAAAAACTCATCCTCCTCCTCGCCCTCGCCGCAGGCCTCCTGACCGGTTATGTCGACTTCATATCGAGCGAAGTCTACCTCCCCGTTCTCATTATCCTAGGCTTCACGATCATCTTCGGCTACCTGTTGCCTTCCATTGCGTGGCGAATCGCGTTACTCGTTGGAATCGGCGTGCCTCTCTTCGTCGTGACAGCTTATTATCTCGGCTACGAGCCCGCCTTCGTGGAAGACCTGAAAGACAAGATGCCCGATTTTGACTATGACGTTTCGGAAGCGCTGGAGTCGCTCATGGCGCTCATCCCGTCATTCATCGGTGCGTACGGCGGAGCGTTTCTGAAAAAACTTCTTTCGGGCGCCGCCTCAAAAGCCGTCGGACCGCCGACTCCATAACACATGGTTCCCCAGCAAACACTTTACATAGGCGAACTGCGCTGCAAGTCCACGCACGGACCGAGCAAAGTTGAACTCGTCACCGACGCGCCGACGGACAACCACGGACGCGGCGAAAGTTTCTCGCCGACCGACCTCGTTGTCACAGCCCTCTCGACCTGTATGATCACCACGGCAGGAATCGCCTCGCAAAAAGACCATGTGAGCCTCGACGGAACTAAAGTGTACGCGGAGAAGCACATGACTACTCAGCCCCCGCGAAGGATCGCCAGGGTTGTCGTCCGGATTGAGGTCACTGCCGGAGTTCCACGGGAATACCGGCCAAAGTTCGAGCACATCTGCCAAACCTGCCCGGTTGTCCTCAGTATCAACCCGGAGATTCAAGTCGACCTGAAATTCCAGTATCCCGATTAACACACGAGGAGGTTTCCATGTCATCCTCAGGCCTTCAAATCAAAGAAGCCACCAGCAAGGATGTTCCGCTCATTCTTGCGTTCATCAAAGGATTGGCTGAGTACGAACAGCTTTCCCACGATGTGGTCGCTGACGAGAAAACCTTACGACAGACCCTTTTTGGAAAACGCACTTATGCAGAAGTTGTTATCGCACGTTACGGAGGCAAGCCGGCAGGGTTCGCTCTCTATTTCCACAACTATTCGACGTTTCTCGGCCGGCCCGGCATCTATCTCGAGGACCTTTTCGTGTGGCCGGAGTATCGCAGCAAAGGAATCGGACGGGCGCTGCTCGTTCACCTGGCCAAACTGACCCAGAAGCGCAAGTGCGGACGGCTGGAGTGGGCTGTGCTCAACTGGAATGAATCGGCAATCAACTTCTACAAGAAACTCGGCGCTGTTCCTATGAGCGAGTGGACGGTGTTTCGTATGGCAGGGGAAGCGTTGAGGAAGCTGGCTCGGTAGGGGTTTGATTAGTCAAACCCCTACGCGTGTCTGCAATCTTTCAATTATACGGGTTCACCCTCCACTTAATCGAGCATCCGAGCGAGGGGTACTGTGCGCCCACAATCCGCTGGCCTTTTGCCAGTTTCGTAATCACGTCCTTCAACTCTTCCCTCGTGACTTTCGATTCCTCCTGCCAGTTGTCGTCGATGCGGCCGTGATAAACGAGTTCCTTTTGCTGATTGAAAAGGTAAATATCCGGAGTACATTGCGCTTTAAACTCGGCTGCGACCTTCTGCGTGTCGTCAATTAAGTATGGAAAATTGATTTTCCACTCGTTGATTTTCTGTTTCATCACTTCCGGCGCATCTTCCGGATAGTTCGGATGAATGTTCGGGTTTATTCCAACCACATTGACCCCAGCGCCTTTCGAAAATTCTGCAAGTTGCACGAGGCGAGGCCATATTGCCTTTGCGTATGGGCAATGATTGCACGTGAAAACGACGAGCAGCCCCTTGGACCCGAACAGATCCTCGCTGCTGAATTGTTTGCCGTCCGGGCCCTTGAGCTTGAAGGCCGGCATTCTTGTTTTCAAGGAAACCTCGATCGATTCGACAGCCATGATTTTGTCCCTCCGTAACGACCTTGATAGAGTAACCGAAGATACTTAGATTGTTCATCAACAATGTAGCGAAAGATTCGCTTTCACGGAATCCCCTCAACATCGGAGTTCTTCATGAACGCTCGCACCATCATCGCCTTGCTTTTTCTTGCAACTTCAATTGTTGCATCACAATCGAAAGACCTGGAAACCACCGTCTCGCTGATGGCAAAAATCGGCACGTGCTCATCACCGACGTTCTCGCCGGACGGAAAAACGATTGCCTTTGTCTGGAACATCACGGGCATCCCGCAGATTTGGACCGTTTCCACAGACGGCGGGTGGCCAAACCTCGTGACGGCACTTGACGACCCCGTGGGAGGAATCACGTGGTCGCCCGACGGGAACTGGCTGGCGTTTTCCCTCGCTCCGGGCGGAGGCATGAATCAACAGGTTTACCTTGTTCGTTCTGGAGGAAGCGAGCTTCGTCGGATCACTGATGGAGGCAAAGACAATAACTGGCTTGGCGATTGGACAAGCGACGGCCGATCCATCACAATCGCCTCCAACCGCCGCACAAGCTCGGCGATGGACGCCTACGTGGCTGATGTTTCATCGGGTACGCTCAAGCTGGTTTCTCAAAACCAGGGGACCGGACAATTCATCGATGTCAGCCGCGACAGCAAGTGGGCAATCCTTACGAGAACAGCGAGCCGCGGAAATAACAACTTGTTTCTCGTTGAGATTTCCTCGGGGGGAGAGAAACTCCTGACCCCGCATGAAGGCCCGGGCTCATTCTCCGGATCATTCGGCAAATCCTCTGACATTATTTACGTCCGGTCGAACAAGGACAGGGATTTGACGGCTTTCGGAAAAATCAAGATCGCAAAAGACGGTACTCCTGGACCAATTCAAATACTCGCTGAACAAAAAGACGCTGAGCTCGACGGGCTTGAAATCAACGACCAGGGCACCACGGCGATTCTTGTGTGGAACGTCGCCGGGAGGAGTGAGATTTCCTTTTTCGACCTCACGAAGGAACGCATGAGCCCGGGTCCGAAACTTCCGTCGGAGATTGCGGGCGGATTGACATTCTCGCAGGATGGGAAGCAGGTGGCCATCGTACTGTCCGGTTCGACATCTCCCGCGAACATCTGGCTGATGGATGTGAGGTCCCGGAAGTTCCGCCAGATCACGAAAAGCGCTCACCCCGGGATCGACCTGTCAAAGCTCGTTCAACCGGAACTTGTGCGATTCAAGTCTCATGACGGTCTCGAGTTAAGCGGGTGGCTCTACGTGCCGCCGGCTTTCGCAAAACCGGGGCCGGTCGTTTTCAGTTTTCATGGCGGCCCGGAGGGTCAGGAACGGCCTGGCTTCCGCAGTGACTACCAGGCACTCCTCTCGCAAGGGATCGCTGTGTTGGCCCCGAATGTGCGCGGATCATCGGGGTTTGGGAAAACATTCGTGAACATGGACAACGGCATTCTGCGTGTGAACGGTGTGAAAGACATCAAGTCCTGCCTGGACTATGTCGTTACGTCCGGCGTCGCGGACTCGAAGAGAATCGGTATTATGGGCGGGTCGTATGGAGGGTACATGGTGATGGCCGGGCTCACAGAGTTCCCAGAGTCTTTCGCCGCCGGTGCAAATCTTTTCGGCGTTGTGAACTTCGAGACTTTTTTTGCCAACACTGAACCATGGATGGCCGCCATCTCCACTGTTGAATACGGAGACCCCAAGACTCAGCTGGATATGTTAAAAAAGCTCTCTCCTATCAACAAAGTCGACAAAGTAGTTGCTCCGACGATTGTCCTCCATGGCGCTAACGACACGAACGTCCCGGTTGTGGAGGCTGTACAGGTCGTTACGAATCTGAAGAAACGGAACGTCCCTGTTGAATACGTGCTGTTTCCGGATGAAGGGCATGGATGGAGAAAAACATCCAACAGGATCAAATCCACTATTGCTATTACGAGATGGTTTACAAAGTATTTGCTGCCGAACGCATCGACGGGGTCGCGATAGGTTCATGAAAATTCTTCTTTTCTTTGTTCTCGGATTCTTCGCTGCCGGTTGCTCTCATACTTACAAAGTGACTTCCGATGGAACTCGGAATTCGATTTCCGTTGAGAATCTCAACCAGTTTCTACGTGAGAAGGAATGCACGATCTTTTTCAAGGATGAAACCGCAAAGGGCGCTGTTCATGTAGCCGTAACCTCAGACTCGATTCGCTGGCAAGAGTCGGAAGAGGCTGTAGAAGAATCTCAATTTCTCGCCCGGGTCGACCGCCTCGAGGTTTCTGACAAAACGAGGGGTCTTGTGGATGCGCTGTTTGTGGGTACAGTTGGCGCAGCGATCCTCGTTTTTTTTGGACCGAGAGGAGGAGGGGACTTTCTCGTAAAGCCGGCCTTTCCTGAGGCTGCAACCGTTTTTGTCATCAGCGCCGGCATTGGCACTTTTTCGAGCAGCACCAGAAGATTTCTTATTCGGACGGGTCAATAGTATCACGATCCGCTAGGATACTCTTGTCAAAACAGAGATTCATCGCCCACCTTGACCTCGACTGTTTTTACGTTTCTGTCGAGCGCATCAAGAATCCTTCCTTGAACGGAAAACCTGTTGTTGTCGGAGGCACGCCGACGGGACGCGGTGTTGTCGCATCCGCATCGTATGAAGCCCGAAAATACGGCGTTCATTCCGCCATGCCTGCAGGCAGAGCGCTTCGGCTTTGTCCAAACCTCATCATCGTTCAGGGGAACTACGGCGAATACGAAGATTACTCGGACAGGATCTACAGACGAATGCAGGAATTCTCCCCGGTGGTGGAACGGGCTTCCATCGATGAAATGTATATGGATTTCACGGGTTGCGAGCATCTGTATGCAGAGGATTTGCCCGGACTCATGCGGAGGTTGCACCAGCTCGTTTGGGATGAATTCACATTGCCCTGCACCGTTGCACTCTCCGCCAACAAACTCGTGTCGAAAGTCGCCGCCGGGACCGCAAAGCCAAACGGAGTGATTCATGTCTCCCACGGATCAGAGCAGAAATTCCTCGCTCCGCTTGACATCGATGTTATTCCCGGGATTGGAAAAAAGACTTCCGAATTTCTAAAGAAGAAAGGATTTCAGCTTGTTGCCGACATCCAGAAGATTTCGATTCAGCAAGCGGTCAGACTGCTCGGCAAACACGGAGTCTGGATCCACAACGCTTCCAACGGTCGAGGCACCGACACGCTCTCACCCGAAACCACACGAAAAAGCATCAGCAATGAAGAAACCTTTGGGCATGATATCGCCGATATTTCCGAGTTGGCGAAAAAGCTGTTTTTACTCGTGGAAAGCGTGTGTGCTTCAGCGCGGTCTCACAAGTGGAAGGCACAGACCATTACACTCAAGCTGCGCTATTCGGATTTCAGCACGATCACGCGGGCTGAATCCCTCCCGCCAACGAACGATGATGCAATGGTCTCCAGGATAGTCACAGAACTTCTGAGGAAGAATTACACGAGGAAGATGGCGGTTCGATTGCTGGGAGTGAAGCTTTCGCATTTTATCGATCAGGAGGGGACGGAAATGCCGCTCTTCGCTCAGGACAAACGCGAACCGGCGTTAACCGCAGTGGATACGATTAGGAAAAAATTCGGGGAGGAAGTGATTCACGTGGGAGGAGTGTGATTGCCACGGCTTTCCGCCAAAGGCGGATCAGTCTCCGGCTGAGAAGCCGTAGCAAGATTTGCTTAGCTCCTAGAATCGCGGAGCGAAGGCGAACCCAAACCCGAAGGAAGTGAGCCCGTTAAACCGGGAATCCTGGCCCGAGAACATGTTCGGCATTCCGACGGAATGCCTCGCCTC
>CAYIBG010000056.1:0-10701 GCA_964361365.1 uncultured Ignavibacteriaceae bacterium
GAGATCGGGGAGGTGCTGGAAGTTTCGTACGAGGAGAACTCTGTCTTGATGAGAATTCGAATCCCCAAGAAAGACTCGCTGCGGATACAACGCCTCGTTCAGCAACACAAAACACCGTCGACAGGCTCTTAGAAAATCAGATTGAATCCGAGGCTTTGGTGGAATCGCGCCGACCGCTCATCGCTCTGGCGATTTGAGGACAGTTTCTCCTTTGAAACTCTTCTGAACATCTTCAGCGTCCTTCCTCGTTCCGACGATATCGCCCCAATGCATGGGAATTAGCGTCTGCGGTTTGAACACGTTTGCCGCCTCGGCGGCTTCTTTCCCACTCATGGTGTACGTGCCACCGCACGGCAGGAGGGCGAAATCCGTGACGACGGTCCGCATTTCCGGGGTAAAATCCGTGTCTCCGCTGTGGTATATTTTCTGACCCGTTGAAAGCGTAATCAGGTATCCTACCCAATTGTTCTGCTTTGGATGGAATTGCTTCCCGAGGTTGTACGCATGCACTGTTTTCACTCGTAAATCGCCAAGATTGTACGACTGACCGGGAACGACTGAAATAACATTGCCTTCAAGTTGATATCCGACGTCCTTTGGCGCAAAGAATGCCGTGCTTTCTTTCCTGATTTTTGCGATATCCTCGGGTGAAAAATGATCGTAGTGCGCGTGGGTGATAAAAATGACATCTGCTTTGGGAGTGTTGGCAGGAAGTTTCCATGGATCGATGTAGATTTGCGTCGCCCCATCCTCGATTCGGAACGAGGCATGGCCCAACCAATGGACGTGCTGAGGATTCATAACTCCTCCATTCTTCGTTTTATTTTTTTTCTTTCTTCAGTTTCTCCTTGGCTTTCGCGTAGCCCGGCTTCAGGATGTCATAAATGATGGCAATGCGTTGCTTGTACGGAATGAACGCGCTTTTCATCGCATTGATGGTCAGTTTTTCGAGGTCTTCGACTTTCAGCCCAAACACCTCTGCGGCCGTGTGGTACTCATCGGTGAGAGTGATGTTGCTCATGAGCCGGTCATCCGTGTTGAGACTGAGACGGAACTTGTAGCGATAGAAGAGAGCAAACGGATGCTTCTCGATGTTTTTCACGGCGCCCGTATGCACATTGCTCGTCAGGCAGATTTCGAGCGGAATGCGTTTGTCCAGGACATACTGGGCCAGCGTTCCCATGCTCAGAAGCTCCCCGTCCTTGACGCGCATGTCTTCGATAAGTCTCGTCGCGTGGCCGATTCTGTGCGCCCCGCACCATTGGATCGCCTGCCAGATGGATTCCTTGCCGAACGCTTCACCTGCATGAACGGTGATGTTAAAATTCTCCCGCTGAATGTAATGAAACGCATCGATGTGTTTCTTGGGCGGGAACCCTCCCTCCTCTCCGGCAAGGTCGAAGCCCACCACGCCTTGTTTCCTGAGATCCACTGCAAGTTCGGCGATCTCCTGGGAGAGCGAAGGATTCATGTTCCTCATCGCGCACAGAATGAGTCCGTAATGCACTCCGAAGTCTTTTTTGCCGTGCTCCAATCCCTTGAGCACCGACTTCGCAATGGTTTCAAGATGAAGACCTTTGGATGTGTGAAAGACCGGAGCAAAACGCGTTTCCACGTACACGACGCCATCCCGCTTCATGTCCTCCATCATCTCATACGCAACGCGCTCCAGTGACTCCTCGGTCTGCATGACTCCGCACGTGTGCTCGAACCCCTCCAGGAAGAGCGGCAGGCTGCCTCGCGTCGCCCCCCGGTGAAACCATTTGGCCAATTCGTCCGGATCTTGCGTGGGAAGTTTTTTGTATTTCGATTCTTTTGCCAACTCAATGATTGTCTGAGCCCTGAGCCCTCCGTCCAGATGGTCATGCAGAAGCACTTTTGGCAGAGTCCGCAAGTATTCTCTTTTTAGCTTCATGTCGTTATCCTGTGAATCACTGTTTGCCCTCGCCTCGATGCTCCAAGCCGTCCATCAATACCTTGTTGGATTAGTCCAGTCTTCCCACTTCTTTTTCTACTGCCTTCAGGATGCTTCCGTTTTGTACAAGTTTCAATGCTTTCTGAATATCCACGTGCAGGACCCGGTCATCATCGAGATGAGGGACGAGTTTTCGAAAAGTGCGGAATGCTGACTCGATTCCAGCCCCGGATTTCATTGTGTGGTCTGAATTAAAACGGCGGGCAAATTCCAGTCCCTGGCACGAACAGAGCAGTTCGATGGCCAACACTGTTTGAACATTGTGCAGGACTCTCCAGGCTTTCTGTGCGCTGATGGATCCCATGCTGTTGTGGTCTTCCTGGTTTGCCGATGTTGGAATCGAATCGACGCTCGCAGGATGGCACAAGACTTTGTTCTCCGACACAAGGGAAGCAGCAGTGTACTGAGCAATCATCAGACCAGAATTCAGGCCTTCCTTTGCCGTGAGAAATCTCGGGAGTCCGCTCAAAGAACCGTTGACCAGTCGTTCAATCCGGCGCTCAGAAATGTTCGCCAGTTCTGCCAACGCAATGGCCAGAAAATCCATCGCGAGCGCCATCGGCTGGCCATGGAAGTTGCCGCCTTCAAGGTGAACCCGGTCCTTCGGGAAAATAAGCGGGTTGTCGTTTGCCGAGTTGATTTCAATTGACACTTTCTCGTACACATAGTCAATGGCGTCCCGTGAAGCCCCGTGGACCTGAGGAATACATCGAAGTGAATACGCATCCTGCACTCTCGGGTCTCCGAACCGGTGAGACTCCCGAATCTCGCTTCGATGCATGAGCCGTCGAAGATTCCTCGCCGACGCGAGTTGACCTTTGTAAGGACGCAACCTGTGGATGCGCTCGTCGAAGGGAGTGTCGCTCCCTCGCAATGCCTCCACACTGATCGCCGAGATGACGTCGGCGACCTTACACAGATCGACCGCGTGCCGGACTGCCAGCGCTGCATACGCGGTCATCATTTGAGTCCCGTTAATCAGCGCCAACCCTTCTTTAGCTTTGAGTCGGACGGGCTTGAGCCCGGCAGATCGAAGCGCTTTTGCGGATCCCTCAGTCTTGCCTTTCTGATACACCGAGCCTCGCCCCATCATTGCCAGAACGAGATGCGCCAATTGCACAAGATCCCCGCTCGCCCCCACAGAACCCTGCGACGGAATAACGGGCACGAGCCCCTTGTTGAGCATTCCGATGAGGAGGTTCAACGTTTCGAGCCTCACACCCGAAAACCCCTTGGCAAGAGCATTGACCCGGAGAGCCATCATCGCACGTACCACCTCGTAAGGCAAAGGTTCACCTGCACCTGCCGCGTGACTGAAAATCAGGTTCTCCTGGAGTTTCTCTATATCATGATGGCTCACTCGGACATTGCTGAGTTCACCAAATCCGGTTGTAACGCCGTAGATCGTTTCGTCGGAGTTCACCCACTCTTCCACGAGCTTTCGTGCAGCCCGCACGTTTTTCTTTGCCCGACTTGAAAGAGCGACATGATGTTCAGTGCAGGCAATGTCGTAAACCAGTGGAACCGTAAGGGATGATCCGTCCAGGAAAACTGTTTTCATGACATACGAATGTGGTAAAAAGTGCGGTTCACGACTTAATGTAGCTGGGCGTTCTCTGAAATTCAATAACAACATCTCGTCGCCTGCATCACAAACCGATTGACTTTGCAGACGAAACTCGTTATCATTTTGCCCAACACGGGGGCGAGCCTGACTGCTGAATTGAAGCAGACAGCATTCCTCTCCTGATCGCGCCCCCAGGTTGTTCCCCCAAAAACCCATGGCAGAAGATAAAATCAAAATCCTCGTTGCAGACGACGAGGATCCCCTACGCACCACCATTTCCGCATGGCTTGCCGACGAAGGATTCGATGTCGATCAGGCTCCCGACGGCGTGGAGGCCATCAAGAAAGTTCAGTCGCAGGATTTCGACATCGCCATTCTTGATATCAAGATGCCGGGGGCGAACGGCCTCGAGGTCCTTCGATACATCAAGAAAAACTCAAGTTCGACCGAAGTCGTGATGGTGACGGGGATGAGCGACGTAAGCATGGCAGTCGAGGCGATGAAACTCGGAGCCCGTGAATACCTTACCAAGCCGATCGATATGGACCAGCTGGTTCCCTCGCTCCGCTCGCTTCTCAAAAAACGTGACTCCGAAGACAGAATCCGTCGTCTCCAGGCTGACCACACTTCCCGGTTGTTGTATGACCTTCATAACCCGATCGCAGGCCTCAAGCAAAGCATCGGCTACTTGCTGAAGGGAATGGCGGGGCCTGTCGGGGACCATCAGAAGGAACTGCTGGGGTACATGACGGCTTCCATCGACAAGGTCATCACGCTCCTCAGCGACATGATGGACCTGACAAAACTGGAAGGCGGGCGTGTCCGGCTGAACAAAGGCATCGGCAATGTGGCGGACGTCGTATCAAAAGTGACCCAGGAATTTAGAGTTCCGATCCAATCCGCGAAAATCACGCTCGATTTCACTGCGGAACCCGAGCTTCCGTCCATTGAGTTCGATTCGGAGAAAATCGAGCAGGTTGTTCAGAACTACGTTACCAATGCCATCAAATACACTCCGGCCCAGGGAGCGATCGTTGCGCAGGTTCGCAAAGTCGCTTTGGTAGCCGAAGAGGGACAACCTCCCGCGGAGTTTGTTATGGCCTCCGTGTTCAACAGCGGCAGCGGAATCCCCAAAGAACAGTTGCCGTTGATCTTCGACCGCTATCGGGACCTGGTTGCCGGCAAGTCGGAAGACAAAAAACGTTCGACCGGCCTCGGGCTCGTCATTTGCCAACGGATCGTCGAAGCACATAACGGCAAGGTCTGGGTCGAATCGGAGGCAGGAAAAGGCGCTACGTTTTTCTTCGCCATCCCCATTCGCTAACCTCGACATCGAGGACCCAGCGTGTCCACTCCGTCCATCAGCGTTCTTATCGTCGACGACGAAGAACCCTTCCTCGACCTCCTTCAGAAGGTCATCTCACAAGAAGGCTACGCGGTTGAAACCGCCAACGACGGTGTCGCGGCGATCAACAAGCTTCAGTCGAAATCGTACGACCTGGTTCTCACCGACCTTAAAATGCCCCGAGTGGACGGACTGGAAGTCCTCAAGTTCGTCAAGGAACACTATTTTGACACGCAGGTTATCATGCTCACCGGCGTCAACGACATCAGCATTGCCGTGGAATGCATGAAATCGGGAGCCTTCCATTTCGTGACAAAGCCGTATGGTGTCCCTGAATTGCTCGCCGTCGTCGAGCGTGCGCTGGAGCGGAAAAAACTTGCCATCGAAAACAAGGTGCTCAAAGCTGAGCTGTCACGCCATTCCATCGGAGGTCAGATAATCGGCAATAGTCGTTCGTTCCTCGAAGTGTTGAATGTCGCTTCCAAAGTCGCGCCAACTGACTCGACGGTCTTGATCCAAGGTGCTAGCGGAACGGGAAAGGAATTGGTCGCAAGCTTTCTTCACCGGAACAGCATTCGCAAGGACCAGCAGTTTCTCGCCTTAAATTGCGCTTCCATTCCCGAGACGCTTATAGAAAGCGAGCTGTTCGGACATGAGAAAGGTGCTTTTACCGACGCGATCGCCATGAAGCAGGGCCTGGTGGAAATAGCGAGCAGCGGAACGTTGTTCCTGGATGAAATCGGTGAGATCAGTTTAATGGTGCAGCCAAAACTCTTGCGTTTTCTTCAGACGGGAGAATTTCGCCGAGTCGGCGGAAACAAGACACTCAAAGCCGATGTCAGAGTGATTTCTGCCACGAATAAAGATTTGCGGGATGAAGTTGAGCAAGGAACGTTCCGCGAGGATCTGCTCTATCGAATCAACGTCATCCTTTTACAGATACCTTCGTTAAAGGACCGTAGGGAGGACATCCCGCTTCTCGTAGACCATTTTCTGAAAAAGCGTGTGCGCTCCAAAGAGCCGAAACGCATCGACCAAAAAGCCCTGGAGCTCCTTGAGAAGTACGATTGGCCCGGAAACATTCGGGAGCTTGAGAACGTGATTGAACGGGCCGGCATCCTCTGTGAGGACAACGTCATCAGAACGGTGGACCTCGCGCTTCCGCTGGGAAGCAGGTCGTATCAGGAGCAAAGAACGGCGGGAAAGGCATCGGGTTCGCTCCTGGGCACGCCCGTGTCTATCCGTGAAGTTGAAAAAGCCCATATCCATGGCGTTCTGAAAACAGTCAACTGGAACAAGAATACGGCCGCTGAGATTCTCGGAATCAGCCTCAAAACCCTTTATACAAAGATACAGCAGTACAACCTGTCCAAGGAGTAAGCAGTCCTGCCCACTGCGGTCTGACGCACCATGCGTATTTATTTTCTCCGACACGGAGATGCCGCAGCCGATCCATCCCTGCATGACAGTGAACGCCCGCTAACTGAACTGGGACACCGCCAGGCAAACACCGTTGCCCAGTTTTTCCGACGGACGAGCCCAAGTATCACGTTGATATTCTGCAGTCCTCTTCTTCGCGCACAACAGACCGCCCAGCCTGTTCGGGAACAGCTCGGGGTCAAAAACCTTGTCTTGACCGAGTATCTCGTTCCCGGAAACGACCCCCGTCAGCTGCTCGAACAAATAAACGCACACCAGGCCGATTCCATCCTGCTTGTTGGCCATGAACCTCTGTTAAGCGAATTTATTGCGATGCTCGTTGCTGGAGGAACGGAACTCAGAATAGAAATAAAGAAAAGCAGCGTTGCGCTCGTTGAAACAACTCCTCCCGTACGGAGAGGACATGGTCTGCTGAAATGGCTTATTCATATTGAGCATCTTCAGCAATTGGAATGATTCCTAATTCGATCGACATGAAAGAATTTCAGAAAAACTTGCCGGGATACAATCAGCAGTTTGAGGGCTTTCTTAAGACCTCGCAAACACCGCTTCATCAGACCGCACGTTCTCTATGGCAGGGGATTGCCGCACTCCAGGCCCCTTTCTTCTTTGACGCTGATGTAGATATGGCTAAATTTACGTTCGGCAACGGCCGCAGCATGTCTCTCGGCACGAGTGTACGCCGGTTCCACCGACCGAAGAAAACCGGTAATTTGCTCAGCATGACAGTCATTTTGTGCGGATTCAGAAACGAGTATGACGATCCCGAGAACTAACTCGTGCCATGTGACCAAGCCGGTAAAATCGACTGCTGCTACTTCGGCATGGGCGAAGATGAAGAAAACCTGGCCACGTTTTACATCGGCCAACTCATCAGGAAAAAACCAGTGCGAAAGAACCTGAATCTAAAAGAAAAGGCAAGAATCTCTCCACGAAGGAAGCGCTAGGAGAACCCATGGAACTCAAGATCGTGAAGATCGAAAAACCCGAGGCCACGAATTTCATTCTCGGCCAGTCGCACTTTATCAAGACGGTGGAGGACATGTACGAAGCCGTCGTGCAAACAGCTCCGCAAATGAAATTCGGCCTTGGATTCTGCGAGTCTTCAGGTCCGGCTTTGGTTCGTTGGGCTGGCAATGATCATGCACTGATCGAGCTGGCCAGAAAAAACGCGATGACATTATCCTGCGGACACTGTTTCATCTTATTCATGGAAAACGGTTTCCCCCTGAATATCCTCAACGCCATCAAAGGGTTGGCGGAAGTCTGCAATATCTACTGTGCGACGGCAAATCCGGTGGAAGTCGTCATCGCTGAAACAGACCAGGGACGCGGAATCCTCGGCGTGATTGACGGGGTGAAGACGAAGGGAATCGAAACAGAAAACGACATCAAGGCGAGGAAAGAGTTCCTGAGAAAGATAGGGTATAAATTATAGATTGTAGAATGTAGATTGTAAACTATAAATGTGCGTTTTCTGATTGTAAATTGAATCTGAAGGAGAGGAAAAATGAAAATGCTGACCGTTTGTTCCTTGCTGATTGTGTTCATCGGATGCGGGAAGTCTGAAGATGAGCTTCGGAAGATAATACAAGATGAAATGAGCAAGGCCTCGCGGTCCTATGTGACCAGCGCGCAAGTGATCGGGCCGTACACTCCTGCAGTCAAAGTTGGAAATCTCGTATTCATTTCCGGACAAGTGGGGATCAGTCAGGAAACCGGTGAATTGGTGGGTATTGACACTGAGAGTCAGACGAAGCAGGCGCTCATGAACCTGCTGTCGATCGCGAAACAGGCAGGATGCGATTCAAGCGACATCGTGCAATGCTCGGTGTTCCTCAGAGACATCAAGGATTTTTCGAAAATGAACATCATCTATGGCGGATTTTTCGCAGAGGGGAAATACCCTACCCGAGCCACCGTGGAAGTCTCGAACCTTCCCCGCAATGCAAAGGTGGAAATTGCTGCCATTGCTGTTCAAAGCAAATTCTAATCTCGAAATACGAAATCCAGACAAATTCGAATGTCAGAAAAAAAATCTGAAACGTTATGATTCGTTTTGTTTTTTTCTTACTTTTTTTGATTTCGAAATTGTTTCGTATTTTGATATTCTGCTCCGGAGGCGCATCCGCCTTTGGCGGAGTATTTCGGATTTAAACATTCTCTCTTGTATTATTCATGAGAACACCCAGTAAGACTTCTTCTCGAATTATCCGTGCCCCACGCGGCACGAAGCTCACCTGCAAAGGTTGGCTCCAGGAAGCCGCGCTCCGCATGCTCATGAACAACCTCGATCCTGAAGTTGCGGAGAAGCCGCAGGAACTCATCGTGTATGGCGGCACAGGCAAAGCCGCCCGAAACTGGGAATGCTTCGATGCGATCGTGGCCTCTTTGAGGAGCCTGGAAAACGATGAAACTTTGCTTGTTCAATCGGGAAAACCGGTGGGCGTATTCAAGACGTATGCCGATGCGCCCCGGGTGCTCATCAGCAATGCCATGCTCGTTCCACAATGGGCCACGTGGGACGAATTCCGCCGCCTCGAGGGCCTCGGCCTCACGATGTACGGCCAAATGACCGCGGGAAGCTGGATTTACATCGGCACGCAAGGGATCTTGCAAGGGACCTACGAAACACTCGCTTCGTGCGCATCGAAGCACTTTGGAGGCTCGCTGGCAGGCAGGTTTTTGCTGACGGCAGGACTCGGCGGCATGGGCGGCGCTCAACCCCTGGCTGCGACGATGAACGGCGCCACCTGTCTCGTCGTCGAGGTTGACCGCAAGCGAATTGAGAGACGCCTGCAAACAAGTTACCTCGACACCATGACTGAAGACCTCGACGATGCGCTTGCTCAGATCCGGGCGGCGAAAGAAAAGAAGCTCCCGCTTTCCATCGGATTGCTCGGCAACGCGGCAGATATCGTGCCGAAAATTGCTGCGGGAAAATTTCTGCCGGATATTGTCACGGATCAAACGTCCGCTCACGACACATTGAACGGATATGTTCCGGCTGGAATTCCGTACTCGAAGGCTTTGGACCTCCGGAAAAAGAACCCCAGGAAGTATGTTGCCATGGCGAAATCATCCATCGTCGAACATGTCAATGCATTGCTCAAGTTAAAGAAAAAGGGCGCTGTTGTGTTCGACTACGGGAACAATATCCGTGGCGAAGCGCAGTCGAGCGGAGTGAAGAAGGCGTTTGATATTCCCGGATTCGTGCCCGAGTATATCCGCCCTCTGTTCTGCGACGGCAAAGGTCCGTTCCGCTGGGCGGCTCTGTCGGGCGATCCTGAAGACATTTATCGGACCGACCGGGCGGTGATTGAGACTTTTCCTGAAAACAAACAACTCTGCAATTGGATACAGAAAGCTCAGGACGAGGTTGAGTTCCAGGGTTTGCCTGCGCGAATTTGCTGGCTCGGTTATGGTGAGAGAGCCAAAATGGGCCGGATTTTCAACGATCTCGTGGCGAAAGGCGAAGTGAAGGCTCCGATTGTTATCGGCCGCGACCACCTCGATTGCGGCAGCGTTGCATCTCCCAACCGTGAGACCGAAAAAATGAAGGACGGGAGCGACGCCATCGCTGATTGGCCCATCCTGAATGCGCTGCTCAACGCAGTGGGCGGAGCGAGCTGGGTCAGTGTACACCATGGCGGAGGTGTGGGAATCGGGCTGTCGATTCACGCGGGCCAGGTGATTGTGTGCGACGGCAGCAAGGAAGCCGACACGCGGCTCGAGCGGGTGCTGACGTATGATCCCGGGATGGGCATTGTGCGCCATGTCGATGCAGGGTACGAGCGGGCGATCAAGAATGCGAAGGCGTCGGGCGTGAAGATTCCGATGATGACAAAATGAATTTCCTCGTTTTCGGTACGGGCGGCGTCGGCGGATATTTTGGCGCCATGTTAGCCAGAGCGGGCGAAGATGTTTGGTTCGTGGCCCGCGGCAAACATCTCGAAGCAATGTTGCGGTCTGGTTTCAGACTGAAAGCCACAAAGAGTTATTTCACCGTTCCCACGGGCAAGATGTCTGAAGACCCGGCCGATGGCGGAGAAGCGGATGTTGTGTTGTTCTGTGTCAAGTCCTTCGATACGGAGGCAGCCGCGGCGCGACTGAATTCTGTTCTCACGGATAGATCGGTTGTCATCTGTCTGCAAAACGGAATTGACAACGAGGAAAAAATCCAGAAAATCATCAAGCGCGGCATAGTGTTTGGCGGTGCAGCGTATGTTTCTGCGAGGATCACAGCCCCCGGAGAAGTGACCGAAACTGGCGGGCTTCAACGAATTGTTTTTGGCCCAATGAACGGCTCAGTTGACAGGCGTGCACAGGAAATCCTGGACGTTATGACCAAAGCAGGAATCAGCGCAGCCCTCA
>CAYIBG010000057.1:0-6714 GCA_964361365.1 uncultured Ignavibacteriaceae bacterium
AACAGCCTGTTGGTGGAGCCGGGGTTTCCGATGACGAACACAGCTTCTCCTTCTTTCGCTCCGTCCTTGCTGAATGCAAAAAAGTTCGCAGTCTTCAGGGGCTTTCCGTTTTCGTACACGCGAAAGAACGAAACGTCAAAATCATACCTCGGGTATGTGAAATTGTCGGGGTCTCCTCCGTAGAACGCAATCTCCTCCTCGGGGGCATAGACAATGCGAACATCGGTGTACCGTTTGTATCCGTAGAGCGAGTATCGGCCTCCGTTATAGAATGGGATGACGCTGAACACCATTGAATCTTTTGTCGTTTCCTTGAATTTCTGAACGTACCGGCGCTGAATCTCCATGATCTTTGCCATCCGATTTGCCGTTTTTGCGCTGTCCGTCGAGCCGCTGTCGAACGCCTGCTGCACTTCTTTTGTGACATCGTCGGTGACGATGAGTTGGTCCACATACGTAACGGGCGATTTCCGTTCTTCATCGAGTGTGGCGGCGTAAAAACCAAGCTCAGCCAGACGCTCACCTTCTTTGTTGACGGCATCGAGAGCTCCTCGGGCGCAATGGTGGTTGCTCATGATGAGCCCGTCCTCGGAAACGAATGCGGATGTACAGCCGGGTATCCGCACAGCCGACAAACGGGCCTTTTCAAACCATTCCTTCGTGGGATTGAAGCCGTACGTTTTTGCAAAGTAATCCGTGGGTGGGAAATCGAACGTCCACATTTTACCCGCATCAAACTGGCCGGCTTTTACCGTGTCATAGTTGATGAAACTCGGGGATGCTTGCGACATTTGGTCGGATTTGACCGACTGTTGGGGTGTCGAGCATCCGAAAACAAGAACCGTCGCCAAAGTGATTGTGAATATCTTCAAGATTGTGGGATTCATGGCATGGCCTCGTGAGATGTGTGAATGGAAACAGAAAAATGCACCGTCAATGTACAAAGAACGGGCAGGGCAAGCAAGGGGAAATGCTCAGCTCAACCGTTTTGCAACGAGGAGTGTGATGTCGTCAGAAGCAGGTTCAAGTCCTACAAATTCCCGAACGTCGATCATGACCTTATCCTTCACATCTGTGACGCTCGACCCGAGTGAAGCTGAAATGCATTTCCGGAAGCGATCCTCTCCGTAGAGCTCCTCTGACTTGTCCATCGCCTCGGTGACGCCGTCTGTGTAAAGAACGATAGTGTCGTTGGGTTCGAGTTTCACTGTTTCGGCTTTGTAATCTCCGCTGTCCATCATCCCAAGAGGCATCCCGCTGGCGCCAAGCTCCTCGATCGTGCGGTTGGAGTCACGGAAGATATACGGAGAATTGTGGCCGGCGTTCACGAACGTTATGGTGTGCAGGTTCGAATCAAGAATCATTATGAAAAACGTTATGAACTTGTCGGCAGTGGTGTTCTCGTAGACAACAAGGTTGAGTCGGGTCACGAGCTGTGCGAGGTCGGTGTGCGACTGAATATACGCACGAAAAGACGCGTGGAGCGTCGACACAAGCAACGAGGCCGGGATTCCCTTGCCTGAGACATCCGCCATGACGATGGCAAAGCGGTTGTTTTCGAGGGGAACGATATCGTAAAAATCACCGCCAATCGTGCGGCACGGGAAGGCGGCACTTGCCAGTTCATAATTCTGAATCGACGGGAGTTGCTCCGGGAGAAGGCGCTGCTGTATTTCCGCCGCTATTTGGAGCTCGCGCTCGACACGTTCTTTTTCCAGGCTCGCCTGGTAGAGTCGTGCGTTTTCAATCGCCAATGCCGCGTGGTCCGAAAAAGCAGCCAGAAAAAGCTTGTCTTCTTCGCCGAACTCGCCCTTTTTCTTGTTGATGATCTGGAAAACACCAATAATCTTCTTGGCACGGTTTCTCATCGCCATACACAACATCGTCTTGGTCTGAAATCCGGATTTCTTGTCGATCCCGGAATAAAATCTCTTGTCTTTGGCGACGTCCTTCAGGATCACCGTTTTTCCGGTCTTCGCAACGTGGCCTGAAATCCCGGTTCCCACCGGAAGCCGTATTTCAACGAGTTTTGCACCTTTCAACACTTTGGACCAAAGCTCCTTTTTCTCCTCGTCAATGAGATAAATCGTACCCCGTTCTGCTTCGAGGTTTCGCAAAGCCAGGCGCAAAATAATTCCGAGCAGTGTGTCAAGGTCGAACGTGGAATTCAGCTGTTTGGAGGCTTCGATGAGATACTCAAGCCGGCGGGTGTAGGAACTCTCACCGTTTTGAATCTTTCGGGCGGGCTTCTTTGGCTTCGCCGCCTCCCAGCGTATGATTCTAGTTTTCAAATGGGGCTTGTCTGAAGAGCCAAGGGGGAATTAATATACAACGTCTCATCCAAATATGCATCGGAACGTTACTTCTGTAGCATCCGTAGTTGCCACAATTCTCTGCCGTGAGTTCGGACAAAAGGGGACATTGCCAATTCGCCTGTTTTTCCGATGCTTTTCTTGAGGAAATGCAACTCTTCAAATTTGGCCTGGATGTCGGAATCCGGCGGCACGTCAAAACCGGCCTGTCGCATCATGAGAATGCCCTTTGCCTGGATCCCCAACTCAAGGTGCAGCCTCAGATAGCAGAGCATGTCGGCAACCGTTTCGCCCCGGAAACGAGTCTGGAGAGAATGCAAATACTCTCCGACCCTGGTCGTGCCGATATTTCCTGTGATCACCATGTTCAGAAGATCCGCTTCGGAATCAAACCCGACACCCAGCCAGCTGCGCGTGGCCCGTTCGCTTTGATGGAACACCAGCAGCATCACCAAAGGCAGCGAAAGGAGGACGGCGACAGCGGAAACGAGCGGCGACAGAAAGAAATGGTTGAAAAAGGAATGAATGATGACAGCTACGCCCAACCCTGGCAGGAAAGCCATCACCGGGTGCGAACCTTTGGCATCAACAAAGTTTTTTGAAATTGTGGCAAACATTGACGTGGTCCCGCCGTGCATCACAGCCGTTCCGAATCCCCGGATAATCCACACGAGCAGACTCGATTCCTGCTGGGCTTGCAGGTAATACACATTCTCGACAAACGCGAAGCCTGCGCCGATCGCGAAACCAAAGATCGCAGAATCCACCATAAAGCCGACGCGATGAGATCGAATGAGGATGAAAATGTACAACGATTTAAGAGTCTCCTCAATAATGGGAGCCGCGTAGCGTATATACGGCCGGGGCGGTAATTCGAGAGTCCTGAATGCAAACACGTTGATCAAATAAGCAGTATACGCCACAATGCAGCCCACCAGAATCGTGAGAATGATTTCGCGGAGTTTGACTAGCTTGTAACTGTCCAGAAATATCAAAATGGCGAGGAAAAGGAAAACGGGAACAAGACTTACGGAAACATTGAGAACGTAGGATGCCAAGGTGATTGTCGAAAAACTCTACTTCAAGAGTTTTAGAGAAACCATGACTTCGTTTGAAGAGGGCCCGTTTTCCTCTTTCGCAAGGGCATAGCCAAAAGAAAGAGTGCTTTCAAAGGAAGAAAGAAAGGAAATTCGGAAATCGAGTTGCGCTCCGACGTTGTACACGACCTGTTCGTACACATCTTGGTAAAGATTCGTCTTTAACGTGGACGTGAAGAATGCCAATCTGGCCCAATTGCAATACAAGCCCGGAGTTCCCAAGCTTCGGAAGCGCAGCGGAGGAAGAGTCCATTCGACCAGAAGCTTGGCGTAGTTCGTCCCGCCGAAAGAGTTGAGTCCGACTCCGGGAAAACTGTAGTCCTCCCGGTAGCGTTTTGCTTCCTGGTAGTCGACCCAGTTATTGCCGAATCCGCCAAAATAGAAATTGGCGAAGGGTTCATCCCGGCTGCCAAACGAATATCCCAGGGAACTTCTTAGCCATACGGAAGAATGGTCAAGGGGAAGCGCAACGCCATAGTTGAGATTCGTTGAAATGCGGGGGATGAGGCCTGTTTGAATATAGTTGTTGCGCGAAATGAATTGCCACTGAATGCCCTTTTCGTCGTCCACCGCGCCGATGGATTTATTGAAAAATTGATAGGTCAAGACCCCGCGAAGAGTAAGAAACCGGTCGAATGAGGCAGCAACGTTCTGGAAATCCGGAAGCCTTTGAAGGCCGCCGTATCCGGCAAGGGTCAGAGTATAGTCGAACGTTTTCGGGTCATCGTACAAAATGTACTTCTTATACTGAAGGGAAGCGGAGTATCCCCTTCGAGTAGTCTTTGTAGGGCCGAACAAATCGTAAAAATGCGTGCCGTTGTAGTTGGCGCGTACCGTCCAATCCCAGAAGCGATGACTGTACGTTGCGTGAAATCGCTCGTCTGCGGGAAGGTTATTGTCGGGGGTGTACGCCACTGTCAAATCCATGTGCTGGATAAGGATCGGGTCGCTGAAATTGAAACGCCAGCCCAAGGCGGGATAGTTCTTGTATCCCTCAACGACAGGATACGCGGAGGCCAAACCGATGTTCCAAAACGGAGCGTACTCGCCCGTTGTAACCTCGAGAGAATCCGTGTTGATGTTCGCCGGAGACGGAGCCGCAAGCTTCCATTGAAGCAAGATGGGATGTTTTTCGACAATCTCCTGACCAAGGAAACGTATTGCCCCAACACGTTCCTGCGGCTTGATACCGTTTATTGCCGGAATGAACCCTTCTCCGGTGTAGCGGAAAACGATCATGGAATCTGTTGATAAAGGAATCGGCCGAAAATATCCTGTTTCGCCATTGGTCAGGATTTCCATGGTGTTTGTCGCGAATGTATACCGGTAGATGTTCGAGACCCCTGTATAGTATGAGGATCCGAACAAATACTTGTTGTCGGGAGTGAAAACAAAATTCGAAGGCGTACTCAACTCAAAGTCGAAAAGTACCTTGAAGGATTTGTCGTCTTTCAATAATTTCGGCGCATCCATAAGGATCAGTTTCTGCTGGCCGCTGACTTCGGTCAACCCCGCAATCAGGAGCGTGCCGTCCTGTGAAATGTCAAGGTCGAACACGTCTTTCCCGAATGGAAACGTGTACACTTGATTCCATTCGCTGTAGGGATAATGAATCCGAACGATTGTGGAGAACCCGTTGTCGTGGCGGACGCCCCAAATTGATTTATCTGCCTGACTGAAGGCGAGATCGCCAACGCGGATGTCCTCAAGCAGCGACTTCACCTTTCCAGTCCGAACGTCCAGGCTGTTGAGGTCCCGCCAATCGTTGTTATCCGTAGTGAAAAAAATGATTTTCTCGGTCGGATTGTACGCGACGGACGAGACATAATAGAGCGTTGAACCCTTGACATCTGCGAGCGATTCAAAAGAGCCGTCCTTCATGTTGATAGCGGCTAACGTCGCGACTTGCCCCGGATAACGGATGGCCGCATACAGTTTGCCTGCTGCGGAGTCGTAAAAAGCTCGCGAAACAGAGCCGAGCGGCCGTTGTGAAAGAGGCCGGTCCGCAGTCACCGGACTTTTCCTGATGGAATCCAGGTTCGCCCGCTGCCAATGACGTTCCCACTCTATCCACTTTGACCATTCATCGGCAAGCGGTACCCCATACGTCCTTTTGAACTGAGATGAGAAGTAGGCATCGCTGTCCTCGGTGCGCGAAGTCCATTGAATCAGTTTCTCAGGCCCGTACTGATAGGAAAGATACGTCATGAAACGAGTTCCATACATATAGGAAACGGCTCCGCCCTGGAAATCAACAGCAGTTCCCTCGGCCTCAATCCCCAGCACGTCATACAGTTCGCTGTTGTCGCGCACTTTTGTTCGAAACACCATTTCATCGTAGGCGCCCTGCGCCCTTCCCAGGCCCCCCGCATTCCAGGTCTCCATGAAAACCGCAATCCCTTCAATATACCACCTTGGAGAGCTCCACCGGGGGCTTGTCAGGTAACGGTATATCACCGAGAGAGGGTTCTCTGAAACAGGTCCCGCCTTGCCAAAAAAAGAGCGAAACATCCTGTCGGACGATGAAGATTTATCCATCGTGACAAGATGAACGAGTTCGTGGTTGATTGTCGAATTAATGCGTTCATTGGCAGGCGACGTTTCGAAAACATAACTATACGGGGCAATGCTGAGGCTGATCAGGTTTTGAGGGACCGTCAGGGCCGCAGCGTTTCCATAATCTCGAAGATCCTGAATAAACAGGGTCGCTTGTTCCGCCGGAGTCCATTCATACAACTTCTGGTTAAAGCGAAACGCATTTTCAAAGCACCGGAGAGAATGAGGGACCAGGTATTCCGTGGACTTTCCCAAATAGACGGTCCGAAGGTTCTTTGATTGAGAGAGGTACAATTGGCTGTAAAGATGCGGATGAAACGTAAGGCCCATCAAGAGGATAAAAAACAAAAGTTGCCGGCTTTTGAGCTGGTTTCTGTGTCTCATGCAGAAAGAGTGTATGAAATTTCTGGAATGGGGGAAAAGACGCCGGAAGAATGCTACTCTTTGGCCTGAAATGCAAGCCCCTTTCAAGGCGTGGATTGGGCTAAAAAACGAAAGGGATGCTGTGAACCGAGTCCACGAGCATCCCCTTCCCTAAATCGTGATACTTCTTGCCTGTTCTACTCGCTCTTCGCGGCTTGTTTCATTGCCTCAGTATTGAGGGCTTCACGAAACGCGTCAGCGTTGAGAGCTTCGCGGAATGCGTCGGCGTTGAGAGCCGCACGGAATGCATCGGCGTTCAGCGCTGCGCGGAACGCATCGCTATTCAGAGCTGCGCGGAATGCGTCGCTATTCATGGCTGCTCGGAA
>CAYIBG010000057.1:6814-10600 GCA_964361365.1 uncultured Ignavibacteriaceae bacterium
AGCTGCGCGGAATGCGTCGCTATTCATGGCTGCTCGGAACGCATCGCTGTTCAAAGCTGCACGGAATGCGTCGCTGCTGAGGGCGGCCCGGAATGCATCGCTCATAAGAGCCGAACGGAATGCCTCGTTATTGTACGCTTGACGAAACGCCTCGTTGTTCAGCGCTGAGCGGAACGCGTCGTTGCTCATAGCGGCTTTGAGAGCGTCGCTGTTGAGCGCTGCACGGAAAGCGTCGCTGTTGAGCGCTGCACGGAAAGCATCGCTATTCATGGCCGCACGCAACGCATCGCTGTTCAATGCTGAGCGGAACGCATCGTTGTTCAGTGCCGCACGGAGAGCGTCGCTATTCAAGGCTGCACGGAGAGCGTCGCTGTTCATGGAGGAGCGGAACGCATCGGAATTCATAGCCGCACGGAAAGCGTCGCTGTTGAGCGCTGAGCGAAATGCTTCGTTGTTCAAGGCAGCACGAAGGGCATCACTGTTGAGCGCTGCACGGAATGCGTCGCTATTCATAGCTTGCTTGAATTCAGGACTCTTAATCAGTGTCTGAATCTTATCGTTCTGCAGCAATTCTTGAATCTGAGTCGGCGAAAGCACAACGTCGCTCTCGCTCAATTGCTCTGAACGGTACTTGCTGGCTTTTTGTGCGCCGCCGATAGTGCCTACCGCATTTTCAGTACTCGCGGGTGGATACAAGCCGGCGAGGTAAACAATCGCAATCACTGCGACGACCGCGCCGCTCAAGACAAGAATACCTCTCTTGCCCGAGAAAAAGCCCTGCGGTGTTTGTTCCATGTAAGCCTCCTTATGTGTGGATGTTGATGGTGTGAATTGAGCTATAAGATCATTCCAAAAGGAACGGTGAGTTGTCGGAGAAGAGGCTCCGGAGACCATATTGGCGATTGTCTTCTGGAGGTATCCGGGTGGTTCTACAAGTTGTACTTGATGGAGTCGCTGGGTAAGAGACCGCAGGCTTTTTTGCATCTGGCGGGCTTCAGAGTTTTGCTGCAAATATTTTTTGAGCCGGGCACTCTCCGCTTTTGTGCTGGTCCCGTCAATCTCTTTATTGATGAGTTCGAAATATTTATCTGGGATCATGGCCTTATTCTTGGTTTAAGATTTCTCTGAGATTTCTGCGCGCTGAAAAGAGTCTCGATTTGACGGTTCTCGTCGGAAGGTCGAGGATCGTACCGATTTCTTTGTACGAAAGGTTATTGAAATGACAGAGGACGATGACAACCCGATGCTCTGGAGTGAGTCGCATGATGGCTTGTTGAATGCTCTCGTCCTGCTCCGATTCTGCGAAATGCTGTTCCGGGTTGTGCTCGCTGGAAACGAGGTTCTCGTCAAGGCTCTCAATGTTCTTGCGCGACTTGAGGTAGTTGATGGATTCATTTGTTGCAATTCGGTAGAGCCAGCTGAAGAACTTGCGTGTCCTGTCGAAGGTGTGAAGCTTTTCGAAAGCTTTGATAAAGGTCGTTTGAGTGATTTCGCCTGCATCGTCATAGTTACTAATGATCCTCAGGGCAACGTTGAAAACCTGCTTCTTGTATCTCTCGATGAGGGTCTCGAACGCCTGCTTGTTCCCGGAAATGCAATCTTTGACTAGGTCGGAATCGGCTTTAACATTCATAAATACAATTTAAGAGGAGAAAAGTTGATCCACTAACACAACTTTTTTTTATGGATACGCAAAAACAAGCCAAAAATGAGGTTATTCGATCTTGAAAATAAGGTCAAAACGAGCAAACCGGAAGACATCCCGTATATGGTTATTCAAGTTGGCGAGCGTCAAACCGTGGCCGGATTGCTTGAGCCTTTTTTGCGCAGCGATCAACACGCCGAGCCCGGCACTCGAGATGTACTCCAGGTTCTTAAAATCGACTGTTGCTGATGTTGTTACCTTGGTAAGCATTTTTGCCGCTTCATCTGTTTGTGAGGCATCGAGCCTTCCCTGCAAATGAACGGTTCCCTGTTCGTCAATTGTAATCTTGAGCATACTACTTCTCCAGGCTATGTACGAGCGTTATGGTACTCATGTTTTCAGAGTGATGGTATTCGACTTTGTCGATCATTTTTTTCACGAGGAAAATCCCCAGCCCTCCTGGCCTTCGATTCTCAAGCGGTGCGTGGATATCCGGATCTGGAGCCTTGGTCGGGTCGAACGGATGCTCCTCAATATCTTTAATCTGAACTACGAGATTCTTTCCCTGGACTGAAAGCCCGACGAAAATATCCGATTTGCCGTTTTTGTTGTATTTCACGAGGTTCGTAAAAAGTTCCTCGATGGCGAACCGGACGCTGAAAGCTGTCGTCGCGCTGATAGCCTGAGAATTGAAAAATTCTGAAATGAAAGCGAAAACAGGGTCCAGAGATTTCATGGACCGGGCAAAGGAGCGTTCCATGGTCAGGTTTTTTGAAAATGCGATGGCATGTAAAACTCGCGGCCTGGGAACATCCGAAAGATAGAATCTTTTGAAAACAGGTTTGTCATTTTTCGAGTGTGATGGCATTCAGTAACGTGACGAACCGCGGGTCTGAACGAAGAGAATTGAAACCTCGACCCATTTTCATCCATACCAACGAGGCGGATCGTTCCTCCAATGCTTTCGTAAGATACGTGAAAGCATCTTCGTTCCTTCCAAGTGTCGAACACAATCCGGCGAGATGTGCGGGAGACACGTACCGTTTTTTTGAAAGTTCCCGCAATGCCGCCAGTATTTTCTCGGCGAGGTTTTTTTTGCCGGCTTCTACGTAAGCGTTTCCCAGAGCCGCGACCATCGTTGGGTTGCTGTCGGACAAGCGAACTGCAGATTCCAATTCCTGGATGGCTTCATCGTACCGTTCATCGGCCAGATATGCGAAACCCAAATGAAGTCTGGCCAAAGCAAAATCGGGATCCATTTCTAAGGCTCGCTTGTACGGATCGACCTCTCCTTCGTACTTGCCCGTGAAATAGTGGATTGCACCGACTTCTGTGTTGATCACGAGGGAAAGAGGCTCGAGGGTGAGGGCTTTCTGAATTTCCTGGATGGCCTCGTCGGATCGTCCGAGGGTAGCCAGATACCAGGCGTACCACTGGCGGGCGGTTGCATAGTTGGGGTTCAGGGCAAGAGCCTGTTTGAATTCCCGTTCCGCTTGCCTGGAATCCCATTCGTACCAAAAAGCCACCATGCCGAGCGAAGCGTGGGCCTCGGCGAGAGAGCTGTTGAGCGAAAGGGCCTTCTGTGCGGCGGCTTTTGCCTTTGGCATCACTTCGTTCGGCGGGGCGAAGGTGTTCGATGCGAGAACGACGTAGCAATCCGCGAGTCCGGCGTAACCTCGCGCGTACGATTCATCCCGGGCGATAGCCTGTTGAAAGTATTCAAGAGCTTTCCGCACGCCATCCGGAGTCCTTTTGTTCCAAAAATAGCGTCCCTGGAGATACAGCCTGTACGTCTCAATGTTTTCATCGCCTTTGTCGACACCCTCCGTCTGAGTTTGCAGCGACAATTTGGATTCAAGAGCAAGGCCGATTTGCCGGGCAACTTCGGTTTGAACATTGAAAATATCTTTGAGCTCGCGCTCGTAAGTTTCAGCCCATAAAGCACTGTTGGACTGCAGGTCAAGCAGCTGGGCAGTGATTCGGACACGTAAGCCTGAAGTCCGCACGCTTCCTTTCAAGACAATATTGACTCCCGCGTTCTTTCGTACCGTTTCCAGGTCTTTTTCCGTTTGGCCCGAACCCGCGGGCGACGCAAATGAAACGACTTTCAAATTGCTGATTTTCGAAAGTTGCGTGATAAT
>CAYIBG010000058.1:0-10303 GCA_964361365.1 uncultured Ignavibacteriaceae bacterium
CCGGATTCCCTCTTCCCGCTTGCCCCGACGCCGGACAGCATTCTCGGGATTTATCCGCCCGTTGCCGGTATCCCGCAAGAATTCGTCCTTCATGCGAACTATCCCAATCCGTTCAACGGGTCGACAACGATTCTTTTTGATGTCCCAAAAACTTCTTTCGTGTCGCTTGACATGTTCAATCTGCTTGGTCAGCGTATCCGAACTATTTTTTCCGGCGATGTCCCGGCAGGTATAAACCACAGGGCGTTGTGGAATGGAAGGGATGAAGCCGGCAGGACTGTCGCCAGCGGGGTCTATTTCTATCGCCTCACAACACCCGCGTCCGCACTGACCAGGAGATTATTGTACATCAAATAGTTCTCACTGAAAAGTCTCGGCCAGTCTGAGCGCAGCGAAGTGTTAGCAAGTGTAGGGGGCGAAGTCCCCGCCTGCCCTTGAAGGATCAAATGAGGCGGGCAGGGAAGACTGCTCAGCGCATGTTTCGACTTCGTCCTGATAAACAACATCAGAACTGCGCTCAACATGACTATATTGTTGCTTTTTCAGTGAGAACTAAATAGAGGCAGAACGGATTTTCATGCCCGAGTTTCATTTCTCGCTTCTTCTTCCCGTTGTACTGGTTCTCCTCGCTGCATGCTCTGCCGCAGCGCTCTCATGGTTTGTGTATCGTGTCACTGTCCCACCGATTGCAAAACCCCTCAAGTACATTCTGGCTTCCCTGAGGACCTTCGGTCTGTTCCTGACGTTCCTTCTGCTCGGGGAACCCCTTCTTTCTCTCGTGACACGAACAGTCGAGCCTCCCGTTATTACCGTGCTCTTGGATAATTCAAAAAGCATGGCTTTGAACGACCCGAAGGGCAAACGAAAGCAGGAGGTTTCAAGCGGGGTGCAATCGATGTTCGACAAACAGGTTTCCGGGAAACGCCGGTATGGCCTGTTTGCCGGTGACGTACGATGGTCGGAATCCTTTTCACCCGACTCTCTGAAGCTGGACGGCGACATGACCGATATTGCCTTTGCGGTGAAATCCGTGAAAGACAAAGAGAGTCCTCAGAATGTACAGGCTGCACTTTTGGTCTCAGATGGGAACTCCACCGTCGATTCCAATCCGTTGTATGAAGCAGAGGAGCTTGGAATTCCTGTGTTTGTTGTGGGAGTCGGGGACACCTCTGAGCTCAAGGATGTCCTCATCCGAAAAACACTAACGAATGACATTACTTATATCGGGAATACGGTGCCTGTCACCGTGACCATAGGCAGCTCCGGTTTTGAAGGCCAGCGGGTTGAGTTATTGCTGCGGGATGGGTCTACGGTTTTGGATCGAAAAATGGTGACGCTTGAGAAAGGCATCCGGGATTACGAAATCCCGTTATCGTTCGTTCCGGCGAAGGAAGGCCTCCAGAAATTTACGGTTGAGCTTTCACAGCTTCCCGACGAGCTGACGGAAAAAAACAATCGGTCCAGTTTTTTCACCAAGGTCCTGAAAAGCAAGATGCGCGTGGCGTTGGTCGCCGGCGGGCCAGGCCAGGACGTCGCGTTCATCCGGCGAGCTCTTGAGAGCGACAAGAATATTGAGATCAAGGCGCTGGTTGAGCGCGGGAATGGCCAGTTTTACGACAGGGCTTCGGGCAGTCTGGAGGATTTTGATTGTCTCGTTTTGGTCGGGTTTCCATCTCGAACAACTTCGGGAGGGTTTATTTCCACAGTCGCAGGAGCGCTGAATAGCGGAAAACCGGTCTTGAGCATTCTTAGCCGTGGAGTGGATTTCGGGAAACTCCGAGTACTGGAAACGGCGCTTCCCTTCACTATTATGAGCAGCTCGGCCGACGAGTTTCAGGCTTTCATGGCTGTGCCGGAGGCGCAGAGGACAAACGCCATAATGAAGCTGACCGGGAAGCCGGAGGGGTTCGAGCGCTGGGCAAAGCTTCCGCCGATCTTCAAAACACAACTCTCCGTTCGGACGAAACCCGAATCGGAGGTTCTTGCGACAACAAGAATTCAGAACACGGTTATGAGTGAACCGTTTTTGCTCAGCAGGAGCCTGAACGGAAAGAAATCGCTTGCGCTGCTCGGCTACGGCGTGTGGCGCTGGAAATTGCTGGCCGACGCCGGCTCGGGAGGCGAGATGGTGCTCGATGAATTCCTGAGCGCCTCCGTGCGGTGGCTGACCACGAGGGAAGGCGAGAAACAGGTTCGCATTCAACCGGCGAGGCAGATGTTTTCAACTCAGGAAGCCGTGGAATTCACAGGCCAGGTGTACGACCAGAGCTTCCAGCCAATTGAGAATGCACAGGTGAATGTCATCGTACAACGGGGCCGCCAGAGCAATGAGTTGACTCTTTCTCCCGTCGGCAACGGGCGCTACGAAGGCTCGCTCAGCATCCTTGAAGAGGGCGATTACAACTACACCGCCAGAGTCGCCGTGGGGAATAAGCTCCTTGCAGAACAGCGCGGAACGTTCTCCGTGGGCGGCTTCAACGCCGAGTTCCTGGAAACGAGATTGAACCGCACTTTGCTTCAAACTCTTGCAACGCGGACGGGCGGCAAGTACTATGAGCTCGCGTCGATGGACAGCTTCCCGGACGACCTCCGAAACCTCGCCAATTTCCAGCCGCGCGAACTGGTTCATTCCCGCGAAATGCAATTGTGGAACATTGCATGGATCCTGGGGCTGATTGTGTCAACATTTGCCGCAGAGTGGTTCCTTCGCAAGCGCAGCGGAATGCTCTAGACTTTCCGAAGGTTGCAGAGTGAGACTTCCGAAGTCTCTTGAGAATTCTGAGGTGGACTTCGGAAGTCTACACTCGCTTTGCATTGCTTACCTGTCCGATTTTACATACTTTTGGCGACATTATGATGACCCGCGTGATCCGAAATCTGCTTGGTTCTGCTCTTGTTCTTTTTACTTTTACATGCTCGCCAACTCCAAGCCTCCCGCCCAAACCTGCCGCTTGCCCAGAAGGCTTGCTTGGTTTCATTGGTGAGTATGCGCATAACAACGACACCCTCTACGTGATGGAAAATGGACAGAAACTGATACTCCAAACAAAGAAGGATGAAATTTTTCCACTTGAGTTTCAAAACGGAGGATCGTTCAGGTTCGCCGCCGGCAAGTTGTCGAATGAGGCAGGGGGGGTCTTTGAACAGAACAACGCGGGCGTTGCGACTAGGCTGAAGCTCGGACCTCGACTATTCGCTCGATTGTTCCTTGGTGGAGAAGGCGGTGGGACATTTCGCATCACACCGCTCCGGCCAGTTGACGACCTCAAACGCGAAGCTTTGAACGCCTCGCCGCCGGTGGAAAGAGGACAATTTCTCAAGCCCTTGCTTGTCGAAGTGACTTCGCTTGATTCCACCATCAAACTCGATATTCGATACGCTTCGACGAATAACTTTGCCAGCACACCGTTTTATTCTCAGGCAAGAGCGTTTCTCCAGCGTCCGGCCGTGGAAGGTGTCGTGCGGGCGCATAGGAAACTCAAGAGTCTCGGCTACGGTTTGTTGATTCATGACGCGTATCGACCCTGGTACGTCACCAAGATGTTCTGGGAAGCCACCCCGGAGGACAAGCGGCTTTTTGTCGCCGACCCGTCCAAAGGCTCCCGACACAACCGCGGATGCGCCGTCGATATCACACTTTATGACCTGGCCACCGGCAAGGTTGTTGAAATGCCGGGCGGCTACGACGAGTTCTCAGAACGTGCCTATCCGCACTATCCTGGTGGAACTTCGCTTCAACGCTGGCACCGTGAACTTCTCCGCTGGGCGCTGGAGCAGGAAGGGTTCAAAGTGTACGAGTGGGAATGGTGGCACTTCGATTTTCAAGGCTGGCAGAAATATCCCATCGACACGTTGACATTTGAACAAATTGAGTCCGGGAAATAGATTCGTTCTGCCGACGTGAAAGATGAATCCCTCGATCGAATCCCCGAAACAAGTCGTTCTGCCTGGTTCATCCGAGACTTTTACTCTTCGGCGTTTGCGCTCGACGGAGGATTACGACGCTTGTGTTCGCCTGCAGCAAGAAACCTGGGGAGCCGGCTTTACAGAGAATGTCCCCGCAACGATCCTCATGGTCTCACAAAAAATCGGCGGCGTCACAGCTGGAGCATTCGACAAGAACGATTCGATGGTCGGCTTCGTGTTCGGCCTCACGGGATGGAAAGACGGAAGGCCCGTCCACTGGTCCGACATGCTGGCCGTGAAGAACGAGCTACGGAATTCAGGGCTCGGACGAATCCTCAAACTCTATCAGCGGGAACTTGTTCTTCCCCTGGGCATTAAAGAGATCTACTGGACATACGACCCTCTCGTGGCAAAGAACGCCCATCTGAATTTCAACAAGCTCGGCGCCGAGGTTTCCGAATACGTGAGCGACATGTACCCGGATAACTCGGGCAGCGAGCTGCATCGTGGAATCGGCATGGACCGATTGATCGTGGTGTGGAGAATCGAATCCAACCGCGTGAAGGAAACGCTAGCCGGAAAGAAAATGGTGAAACCCAGCGACTTCGACCGTGTGCCTGTGGTGAACTCAAAGAGTGATTCAAAAGGGTTTTCGGTTCCTGTTGACGCTGCGCTCCCACAAGCCTCCCCCGTCAGGATTGAAATTCCGGCCGATATTCAGTCGGCGAGGAACGAATCCGTTGAAATGGCCAGACTCTGGCGGTCGACGACACGAAAGGCTTTTGTTCACTATCTTGGCCGGGGATACAGCGTTCCGGCGTTCCTGCGCGATTCACAATCCGGCCGGTGCCATTATTATCTCGTGAAGAAATGAAAATTCGACGCATCCACCTCCGTGAAATACATCTCCCGCTCAAAGAGGCTTTTGAGATTTCATCGGGAAGCGTGCAAACCCGCAGGATTCTTTTGCTCCAACTCGAGAGTGCTGACGGAGTAATGGTATGGAGCGAGTGTGTCGCCGAGAGCCATCCGAATTACTACCCCGACACGATCGAGACATCCCGAATTGCCATCAAGGAGTGGATCGCGCCCCGTGTGCTCAACCGCGACTTCGAGAATCCTGCGGACATTCACGATGTCCTTGAACAAGATTTCCGTGGTCATTCGATGGCAAAAGCCGCCGTCGAGATGGGTGCGTGGGCGCTGGCAGCCGAACTTGAAAAAACCCCGCTGTCGAAGTTGATCGGCGGCACAAGAGATAAGGTGGCAGTCGGCATTTCCCTGGGCATTCGAAAAAGCCCGGAAGAGCTTGCCGCGAAAGTGAAAGAGAGCGCCGTGGCGGGTTACAAGAAAGTCAAAATAAAAATCAAGCCCGGCAAGGATCTCGAGTATGTGAAAAAAGCGCGGGAAGCTGTGGGGCAGTTGTTCCCACTGATGGTCGATGCCAACAATGCCTATACACTGGACGACACTGAGAAACTCAAGCGGCTCGATGACTTCAACCTGCTGATGATCGAACAGCCTCTCGCCTGGGACGACCTTGTCCGACACGCGCAGCTGCAAAAAGAGTTGAGAACTCCGATTTGCCTCGACGAGTCCATTTCGAGCCTTCAGCGCGCAGAGGACATGGTGAGGCTCGGCAGCGGGAGGATCATCAACGTGAAGCCCGGCCGCGTAGGCGGGTTCACTTCGTCGAAACGCATCCACAATTTCTGTGAGAAGAACAAGGTTCCCGTGTGGTGCGGGGGGATGCTGGAAAGCGGAATCGGCAGGGCTTATAATGTGGCGTTGGCTTCGCTACCGAATTTCACGCTGCCGGGAGACATCTCGCCGAGTTCACGCTACTGGAAGCGCGATATCGTTTCGCCCGAGTGGACGATGGACACAAGTGGCTTTATGAAGGTTCCGTTGGACAAACCTGGTATCGGGGTTAATGTGGACACGGAGTACGTTGAGCGACTCACCGTATGGAAAGAGTCGATCAGCTAAAGGGATTCTAGCTTAGAACGTCCCAGGGTGTCAGACTTTTGCATGAAAACAAATCGATGAAAGAAACTCATTGATCACACCCCTCGATAAGAAACGAGAAATGATCCCCTCTCTCCAACACACAGTGCAATCGCTGCAGAGGGGACTTGATACATAGCTTAAAACGGAAAAAACCTTGAAAATCCTCACAGAGTTTCCCGGAGAAATAAAGCAGAAGCTCATTGCTCTTCGCAGAGACTTGCACCAACACCCGGAGCTCTCGTTCAATGAGGAACAAACTTCGCTCCGGCTTTTCAACGAGTTGAAATCGTTCAATCTCGATTCTGTTGAGCGGGTGGCGGGAACGGGCGTAATCGCACAAATCAAAGGACAAAATCGAAAAGTGCCTGCCGTTGCTCTGCGAGGTGACATTGATGCCCTGCCGATTCAAGAGGAAACCAAATTGAAATTCGCCTCCACCAACCCCGGCGTCATGCATGCGTGCGGGCACGACATTCATGCTTCGTGGATTGTTGCTGCGGCGTACTCGTTGATACAAAAGCCGGCTGCAGGCGACGTGGTGCTGATCCTTCAGCCTGCAGAGGAGGTAGGGAAGGGAGCGTTGGCCATGATCAAGGCTGGTGCGCTCAAGGGCGTGAAGGCAATCTTTGGCGCACATGTCGACCGGCGTTTCCTCGTAGGACAGGTGGTGGCGCAGGAAGGCCCGCTCGCAGCATCATCTGATGAATTTCACATTGAACTGATTGGCAGCGGGGCGCACGCGGCACGGCCTCACGAGGCCCTTGACCCCATCGTTGGAGCGAGTGCACTTGTGGGCGCGCTTCAGACAATTGTCTCGCGAAGAAAGAACCCTGCGTTCCCGGCTGTCGTTACGGTCGGAACCATCAACGCAGGGACGGCGGCTAACATCATTCCTGATAAGGCAAAACTGAGCGGCACAATCAGGGCCGTCGACCCGGCCACGAGACAGCTTCTTATACAAGAGGTTCGCCGGATCACCGAATCTCAGGCAGCATCATACGGCCTCACAGCCCGTGTGCGCATCGAGGAGGGAGCACCACCTATTGTCAACCCGGCCATGCCTACGGCGTGGGCCAGGCAGGCGGCGGCTTCCGTGCTGGGGGATGCAGGGTTGGCGAAGATGGAAACGTTGAACCTCGCCGCAGAGGATTTCGCGTTCTACATGGAAAAAATCCCGGGATGTTTTCTGCGCATCGGCGCAAGGGAAAAAGGCGGAGAGGTTATCCCTGCACACTCAGGCAAATTCTATGCAGCCGAAGAATCGATCTTCATTGGCGGTGCGGTTCTTGCAGAAGCTGCCAGGATTGCCTCGGCATCACTGGCGAAAAAGGGATGATGAGCGATGAGCACAAAAGAGAATGCCATTCTGAGTCCGTTTTATGGACGAAGAATCTGAACAACTATTGAATCAGATTCTTCGCTCCGTTCCGATACACAACATCGGAACTCCGCTCAGAATGGCTACATGGTGCCCGGGGACCCCCATTCCTTTTCCAAAAAATAGGTACCTCTGTGGTTAGCAAATGAGAACCATGATCCCCATCTGTTGAATCTGCTCTGCCATCTGCCTATATTGATCCGGCCTTATGAGAAGAAAAAAGCCTCTCCCGCTTCCTGAGATCCCCGCCATCTCGGTACAGAATATTTCAAAGACATTCCGTCCGCGATCAAAGAACCCGGTTCAGGCTCTGAAAAATGTGACATTTGCTGTCCCGAAAGGAGAGGTCGTCGGGCTCATCGGGCCGAATGGGGCCGGGAAATCGACTTTACTCCGCATCCTGCTCGGGTTCCTGGACGCCGATGAAGGCAAGGCGGAATTGTTTGGCCATCACCCGGAATCACTCATGTCACGAAAACTCATTGGTTATCAGGGCGATTCCCAATTCCGGACGGCAACGCTGACCGTCCAAACCTTTCTCGAACTCCATGCTCATCTGCTGAATCTCAACGGAAGTTCCAAAGGCAACATCGATACCCTGTTGAAGGAATTCAACCTGAGCAATGCTTCCAATTTCTCGCTGTCTTCATTGTCGAAAGGCATGCGGCAAAAACTCGAGCTTGTGCTTGCGTTTCTCGGCTCTCCCCGTGTCGTGTTTCTCGACGAGCCAACCGCATCCCTCGACCCGCCGTCAGTCTTCGAGTTGCGGGACTTCCTCGAGACACGAAAGAAAACCGGCGTGACGGTCTTTTTCAGCTCGCACAATCTCACGGAAGTGGAAAACGTATGCGACCGGGTTCTTTTCATATCCGACGGCGACATTATGGCCGACTATGATATGAAAAAACGCAAGAGGGGATTCCTTGAAAAAGCCTTTCGCACGCACCTCGTGGAAAGATCGAGAACATGACCCCGGCATTTTTTAAATTGGTTTGGGTCGAATTTCGACGGCAGTGGACGGTCACAGCCTTGATTGTGCCCTTGCTGTTCCTCGTCATCGGGTCCTTGATGGTCTTTTTCCCTGGCCCGATGAATAGAACATTCAATGTGGGCGAAAAGCTTTATCAGCTCATGATCCTCCTTGTTCCCTTTGCCAGCGCTTTTTTCTGTGTCGGGCTCGTTTCAAACGATGTGAAGGACGGGTGGCTGCGGACGCTCCTTGTCCGCGCAATCCGACGGGAGGAGTATCTGCTCGCAAAGTCTCTCTCGGCACTGACCTCCATCTGGGTTACCGTTTTATTCGCGGGTACACTGCCGCTGGTCGTCGGTCTCATCTTGACGAAACTTCCAATTGAATTTCAGGTTGGCGAGGTATTGGCAACCTATGCTCTGTTTTTTTGCGTCAGCCTGCTCTACGTTTCGATCCTGACTTTTTTTTCCTGCTGGCTTCCCGGCATTGTTAATGTTGTTGCGTTGATGGGGTGGGGGATCGTTGCCAGCTCGCTCCGTGCGTACGTGAACTTCTTCCTCTGGGACTCCTCCTGGGCCGTGTTCGCAGAACAATTCTTGTTTCCCAGTGGGTTCTTCGATGCCGTTGACGCCGTGCGAGCCCAAACGCACACACCGTATGCTGAAATTGTATGGGGTATGGCGGCACTGGCGTTCTTTTCGAGTTTGAGTTTCTGGAGCGTCAATCGTATTCAGGTGGACAAGGGTTCGGAATAATGCATCAACGTCAGAACATGTTTGCAAAAGGTGCTGCCATAGTGTGTGCCGTTTTTTTTGCCGGTTCGCTCGCTGTCGATTACTGGCCTTTGGAGTCTTCGTTGACATGGCTCGGCTTCGATGAAGCACAGATCTCCGCTCGCTCAAACAACAAACCCGTCTTTCTCGATATCTATGCCGAGTGGTGCCCCCCCTGCAAACAAATGGACCGCTTTGTGTTTCCGGTTGATTCCGTGCAAGATCTGCTGACGAGAAGATTCACGCTGGCAAAGGTCAACCTAGACGAACCTGTCTGGGGCGACAGTGTGAAGAAGCGGTTCCGGGTCCGCGCAATCCCGACATACATCGTCCTGTCGCCGAGCGGGCGTGAGATCAAACGCCACGTCGGTTTTTTCGAGAAATCCGCCTTCATCCAATGGCTCAGCGATTCTTCTCACCTGTTGATTCTTTCCTGGCTGAGTTTTGAAAAAGCCAGGGCGCAGGCAGACTTCCAGAACAAGCGGCTTTTCGTGTTGGTGACGGCCAGCAGCGAGGACTTTGACAAGTTGAGCACGTTGATCGACAATCCGGAGGTCCGCCAGATTATTGATTCAGCGTTCGTGCCCACTGTACTTACCCGGACGAACAAATCGGACGAAGTGTTCATCAACGAACTCAGTGCCTCAAAAACACGGATGGATGAAATCATCGTTCTCGACGGAGAAAAAGAGGCTGGTCGATTTGTCATATCGCCAGATGTGTATTTTAATCAGGGCAGGTTTCTGCAGAGATTGTATGAGTTCAGCGGGAACATCCCCGGGACAGGTCGGCGAAGCTCCCAACCGCAGAGACGCATCAGCTTGAGTTCATCGCAATGAAAATCTCGCCCAACCAGAGAATTCGAATCCTCATCGTAGCCGCTCTTCTTGTCGGATGGTTCGTCGTTGTCTTTTTGAGGTCCGGCACCGCCTGGGGCTGACCCACTTCCTGTTATGACTCATTCCTCGGACTCCCAACGCTTGACTTCGCTCGATGTCTTTCGCGGGGCAACCATTGCAGGCATGAACCTCGTCAACAACCCCGGCGATTGGGGAAACATCTACGCCCCTTTCAAGCACGCACCCTGGAATGGCTGGACTTACACCGACACGATTTTTCCGTTTTTCCTCTGGATCGTTGGCGTCGCAATGACCCTTTCGTTTGCAAAACGAGTGGAGCGGGGGGATGACAGAGGAAAACTATTCAAGCACGTGGCGGTTCGTTCTGCCATCATTTTTGCCGTGGGATTATTCCTTTCCGGGTTTC
>CAYIBG010000059.1:0-10249 GCA_964361365.1 uncultured Ignavibacteriaceae bacterium
CCTACAAGAACAAGATTCTCGGGGATCAAAACGGCGGATATTTTTTCCAATCTTCCGCCCAGCTTATTCAATATTGCATGAAGGAGCTTAGTGACAAGCTGAAAGCGTCACCTGAATTAGCCTCTCAGGCTGCTCCCGTCTCGGCTGCCGCGTCGGGAGGAGTCACAAGTGAGACCCAGGGTGGTGCGAGAGTTCTTAAACCGCCTCCGAAACCTGCTGGAGCCGCCCCGGCGAATGTGCCGCAGCAGGCCGCCCCTTCTCAGGGAAGTGTCAACAAAGTGTATGTCATCGGCGAGCAGAACGACCCGTTGCGCATGGACCTGGGAGACTTTCTCAAGGAAATAGGTTTGGAGGAGATTGCCATCCAGAGGGAGCATGGCAAAATGCTCGCGTTGGATCAGCTGAAAGACCAAAAAGATGCCCGGTACGCGTTCTTCATCTTTAACTCGGATGACCTCGCTTATGCGATGTTCGAGCTTGGCCACTTCGTTGGAAAACTGGGTCAGGGGCACGTGGGTGTTCTCCATATGTCCGATGTCAATGTTCCCAAGAATATTCCTGGCGTGACAGTGAAGACTATTGTCGTGAAGTTGGAGGAGGCGAGCATGAGCCTCATGAGGGAATTGAAGGGCGTGGGATACAAACTGAGGATTTAAAAGATGACGCTCGATCAGCTGGCTCGAAAAATACAGTCCGGTCAAAGACTTTCACAGCAGGAAGGCCTTTTTCTTTTCCGAAATGCCGAACTGCTGGATTTGGGGGAACTGGCAAACGAAATACGTTTCAAGAAAAACCCGAATCCCCGGGTTTCCTTCGTTGTGGACACAAACCCGAACTATACCAACGTCTGCAATGTGGATTGCATCTTCTGTGCATTCTACCGTCATGAAGGGGAAAAGGGAGCCTACACGTATACCGTCGATCAGATGATACAGAACTTCAAGGAGTCTGCTCAGAAAGGTGTCACGACAGTATTGCTCCAGGGTGGCGTGAATCCAGCCTTACCGTTTGAGTACTATGTCGAGCTCGTGGAACGAACACGCAAGGAAGTGCCTGAAGTCTATCCTCATTTTTTTTCGACATCAGAGATCATCGGCATGTCGCAGGTGTCCGGATTGAGCCTGGAAGGCGTGCTTGAACGCTTGTGGAAAGCGGGACTCCGGTCCATACCCGGCGGAGGGGCTGAAATTCTTTCCGATAAGGTGAAAAAAAAAATCAGCAGCAAGAAGGGAACTTCGGCAGATTGGCTGGAGGTCATGCGGGTTGCACACAAGATTGGCTACAAATCGACTGCGACGATGATGTACGGTCATCTGGAATCGGACGAGGACATTCTCGAGCATCTGGAAAGCATCAGACAACTGCAAGATGCAACGGGTGGTTTCACAGCGTTCGTCCCGTGGTCATTCAAACCCGGCAATACGCCGTTAGAGAAGATCATCCCCCACTATGCCACCCCGACTCGTTATCTTCAGATCCTGGCATTCTCCCGCATTTTTCTGGATAATTTTCCTCACATCCAGGCATCATGGTTTTCTGAAGGCAAGAAAACAGGCCAGATTGCGCTTCATTTTGGTGCTGACGATTTTGGCGGGACATTGTTGGAGGAAAACGTGCATGCGGCGGCGAATTTTGTAAATAAATCGAATGCAGATGAATGCATTCAACTCATTCATGAATCAGGATTCTCTGCTGCCCAGCGGACAACGCTGTATGAAATCCTACACGTGTACGAGAGGGTGGAAGCTGCTGCGTGACGGTCTAGCCGTCGATCAATCCCGCGAGGTTTTCGTAGAAGATTTTCTTGATATCCGGCACGGGAATTCTCATCTCTTGCAGCAGTTTGAGTTGATTGTCGAGGATATCCCAGCGATAACCCCGCGGAAACATCCCGGAATCCGAACCAAAGAGGATCCTTCCCGAACCAAACACTCCCATGGCTTTTTGGAATACCCGCCTCAGGTCTGGCTTTTCAGGATGAGTGGCCATCCAGGAGTTCGAACCGGCTGTATCGACGAACACATTCTGACATTCCTTCCCCAATTCCAGCAGCTCGTCGATCCGGCCCGCGCCGAAATTCGGTACGATGAAGCGGACCCCGGAGAACTTCCTTGCCACGGGAATGAGGTCTTTCGGGTTTGAGAATTGATCGTCGACAACCGTGGGGACTCCCGCATACTCTCTTGCCCGAATGAGAAGCTTGCCGAATTGGACAAACACGATAGCCTTGCATTCCTGTGCCAATTGAAAAAGAGGATGCAGCCACTCGTCATTCACGTTAATCTGGTACAGCGAAGGATACAGCAACAGCCCTTTCAACTTGTCTTCCTTAAGCCGCTTCTGCGCGTTGTCCATCAGTTGGTTTGAATTGGGGTCCACGCAGAAGAAACCCGCAAAGCGATTCGGGTATGCCTGGACGGCTTTCACGACTGCATCCTCGTCGCCGGGCATGCTTCCGAGCAACAAGAGCCTCTCGATTTTCCATTTGTCGATGATATCCACCCAGCGTTTTGCAAGTTGAACCGGGTCCTCACCGGGAATTTCAATATGTCCCTTCGAGGCGAGGTTCTTCAACTCCGTGTTAATGTCGGCGCGATTCGATTTTTGTTTGACAAGAAACTTGAAAAACGAATTCGAATAGAAATGGACATGAGCATCAAATATTTTGAACAAGCCGATCATTGAATTTTCTTCCTCAGTACAATGTAATAGGCGGAACCTGTGGAATGAGCCCGTGTTCAGCGCCGAGCGCAAACAGCTTTTCGAGAGCCATCCTGCCCCGCTCTCCCATGTCCACGGTGAGCTCACTCACGTACATTTTTACGAATTGTTCGCCGAGTTGTTGGTCAAGGCCGCGCCCGAACTTCATCGCGTAAGGTATGGCCTCGCTCTGATGTGTATAACCGTAGTGAATGCTTTGTTTCAGGCCGGCCGAAAGGCTGTGCGCGAACGTTTCTCCAAGGTCCTTTCTCACGACATCGAGGCCCAGGGGAAGTGGAAGATTTCCGAATTGTGAAGCCCAATGCTCTCCAAAGTCAAGCACTTTGTGGAACCCCTGATCCTTGTATGTTATCTGGCCTTCATGGATGAGGACACCGGCGTCGTAAGTTCCGTCGTCCACTTTGGCCATAATTTCGTCAAAAGGAATATCAACGTTTTGAATATTCCGTGTGAACAACTTGAACAATAATGAGGCTGTGGTGAGTGGTCCCGGGGTTGCAGCCGTTTTGCCGGAAAGTTCCGAAAGGCTTCTATATTTCCTGGACACCAGAACCGGGCCGTAACCTTCACCCATGCTGGCGCCTGTCGCCAGGATCCAGTATTTGTCCGCAACATATGGATAAGCATGTGCCGAAATCGCAGTCACCTCCAGCTCGCCATTCCTCGCTTTCTCGTTGAGCGTCTGAATATCGTTGAGGACATGCTCAATGATCATTCCGTCCAATTTGACTTTTCCTGAAGAAAGGCCATAGAACATAAAGGCATCGTCTGGATCAGGGCTATGTCCAACCTTGATGACGCGGTCGCCGACCATCTTCAGGGCTTTATTTCTTGACGCCGATATAGATTGTAGCGATTCCAAATGTCACAGGATGCTGAATTGTTTGCGTGAAGCCGATTCTGTGAAGAATTCCCAAAAAATCGGTTCCGGCTGGAAATTCTCCCACGGTGCTCGGCAAATACTGGTAAGCGGCTTTGCTGCCCGAAATCAGGCCTCCGAGGACGGGCAGGATTCGACGAAAATAGAAGTTGTATAAAGAGTTCAGCCAGGGCCGGTTCGGTCTCGAGAACTCCAGGATCAAGGCGGCACCACCCGACTTTAGGACCCTGTGCATTTCAGACAGGCCTCGACGGAGGTCAGAAAAATTTCGAACTCCGAAAGCCACTGTTACGGCGTCAAAAGACGAAGAATCGAATTGAAGTGATTCCGCCGATCCTTCGATCAGCGAGATTTTATCCGACAAAGACATCCCGGAGATCTTGGCTCGTCCGATTTCAAGCATCCTTGGAGAAATATCCACGCCGACAACCCTGCAGTTGATGCTGGTGGCTGCCTGAATCGCCAGGTCTGCCGTTCCTGTGGCAACATCCAGAATAGTCTCAGGATGGAAAGGCGCCAAAAGCCTGATGGCCTTCTTTCGCCAGAAGACATCGATTCCAGAACTCAGGAAATGGTTCAAGAAGTCATACCGATGTGCGATGGTGTCGAACATGGAACGCACATAATCATGGTCGTACGTTCGGCGCTCTCCAACATTCTGCAGAACAGGGGGTACTGCCAAAGAAGGTGGAATCATGTGTGTAAAATCATTTGCAAATAGATTTTAAATATAGCAAACTGGGCCAACAAATCCAACCAATAAAGGCAGTCGGCCGCATGAATCGCAGTCCGTTGCATTTCATCGCTCTAGTTGTTAATTTTTCGCTGGCATGCTGAAACCCATCGCGTTTGTCGGTCTCCTTTTCTGCTTCCTGGCGTGTGACGGAGGACTTCAACCCGATCTACCAATTCAACCGGGATTTGGCGGAACGATTCGCTTTGCGCAGAATTCATGGCCGCCGATTGACAGCCTGGTAAACCTGTGGGTGTTTGCGTCTCAGATTTATCCGCTTGATTCGACGAGCGTTTTTGCCGGTCTTTTTGCTCAGCCTCCACAGATATTTCTTTACCCATCCGACGAGGCAAGAGTTGCACTCAATGTAGATTCTGCCGTCTTTTTTTTCCCGTTACCTCCATCAACGTACAAATATGTGGGAATCCTTCAGCACTTCAACGCAACCTTGGACATCAGAAGTTTTCGTGTCGTGGGCTTCTATTTTGACCCCAAAGATTCCTCCCAGCCGCTTTCAGTCGTGGTGAAAGACGGTCAGCAGGTAGCGGGAGTGAATATGAACGTTGACTTTCGTAATCCCCCGCCTCAGCCATTTTGAAAAAGACGATAAGATATATTGCAATCTTCATTCCGTTGATGTGCTTCGGACAGGAAAAGATGGGCGGTGTGGTAGGACGGATTCTTGACGGGGAGACAAAGGAGCCGCTGACCGGAGCAAACATTTTCTTGAGAAGCACATTCATTGGCGCGACTTCTGACGCGTCGGGGAGGTTTCGTATCAGTAGAATTCCCGCAGGATTATACACTGTGCAAGCAACAATGGTGGGTTACCGCTCACAGTCCCTCGAAAACGTTGAGGTTCGTGGAGGCATTGAGAATGAAATCGAGGTTGAGCTCATGCCCGCGCCGATTCAAAGCGAGCAAGTCGTGGTCACGGCAAGCAGGTATGAACAGAACCTGAAGGAAGTGCCCGTGAGTATCTCAACAGTAACGGCCGAAGCGATCGCCGATCGCGTTTCCGTGACCCTCGACGATGCTTTGAGGTACGTTCCCGGTGTGAACATGATGCAGGACCAGGTCAATATTCGTGGGTCGACGGGCTACAGTCGCGGTGTTGGCAGCCGGGTTTTGATCCTGTTCGACGGTTTGCCGTACACGACAGGCGACACGGGTGAGATTACTTGGGAGACTTTTCCGATGCACCAGATTGACCGGATCGAAGTCGTCAAGGGAGCTGGCTCGGCTCTCTACGGGTCGAGTGCGTTAGGAGGAGTCGTCAATGTTATCACCAAGGAGATTCCGACCGAGTCTGAGGTCAGATGGCGGCTCTACTCAGGCATGTATGACAAACCCCGGTTTCAACAGTGGGTATGGTCCGACAGAACCCGATTTCACAACGGCGGGCATGTAAGCTTCTCCGGTAACACGGGCACTGTGGCTTATCTTGGCAGCATTGCGCGGTCGGTGGACGAAAGCTATAAAGAAAACGACGTGTATCATCGCTGGGGGTTCTTTACGAAATTGAGATTTTCGCTTGCGCCGACTCGCAGCATTGGCCTTGTTGCGAATGTGTCATGGCGAACCCATGGTAACTTCTTCTGGTGGAAGAGTCTGGCCGAAGCAACTCGACCGGCCGAATCTCAAAGAAACGGCAATGTCGATTCACAAAGAGGGAACGTCAGTTTTTGCTACAAAGAATTTGTTTCTCAGGATTTGTTTTACACCGTCAAAGCGGTTTACTACGGAAACTTTTGGCGCGACGACAGTGCAGGACATATGAACAATGTATCGGCGTCTCACGTGTTCTACGGAGAAGGCCAGGTCACTCATCAGACGTCGGAATACAATACGATCACATTCGGCGCCAGTGCAAATTATGACCAGGTGAATTCCAACATTTTCGGAAGCCACCCGGGTGTGGGCGGAGCATTGTATTTCCAGGATGACCTCAAACTGACTCCCGAATGGAAGTTTACGCTCGGGTTTCGAGCCGATTGGCAGCGCGTATCGGCTTTGCCGTCAGCCTCTCAGTTTAGTCCCAAGCTCGGCGTTGTCTATCTTCCAGCCGAAGAAACATCCCTTCGACTCTCACTTGGTGCAGGGTTCCGATACCCTTCTATCAGTGAACTCTACACAGCCGTCTCGACCGGTGTGTCATCCCTTGCCGTTGTTCCAAACATCAATCTGAAACCTGAAAGAAGCTTGTCTGCTGAAATTGGTTTATCGCAATGGTTGACAGAGAGCATCAGGCTCGAGTGCGCTGTTTTCCAGAATGATTTTGATCATCTCATCGAGGCAGGCGTCGATCCGGTAAACCTGGTCATCCAGTTCGATAATGTGACAAAAGCCCGAATTCGGGGAATTGAGGCTGGCCTAACGAGCACATGGTTTGAGAAGGCAGTCTCGTGTGATCTCAGCTACACATACACTGACCCAGTGGATCTTGATCGCGGAAGCGTATTGAAGTTTCGGCCACGACATTTGCTTTACGCCTCGGTTGGTGCAGATGCTGGTGCACTCCATTTTTCTGTCGATGCGAGATACGTGAGTCGCGTGGAAGCCATTGATGACAATTTAGTTCGGCTCGCGCCAATTATCAATGGTGATCAACGTGTGCCGATCAGAGTCGTCGACACAAGAGTGAAGTATGACCTATTGGATGCGGGGCTTCCTCTGCGCGTGGGTCTGAATGTGACAAATTTGCTCAACTATCACTATGTTGAACTCATCGGAAACCTGTCTCCGGTGCGTACCTTCACGCTTGTCGTAGAAGGCGTTTTTTAGAATTCGCATACCTTGTGTCATGCTGATCGACTCCCACGCTCATTTATTTAACGAGGATTTTCAGAACGATCTCCCGGGTGTGATCCATCGTGCCAGGGAATCCGGAATTGATGCGATTGTTGTCCCGGGCACGACACTGGAAACGAGCCGGGAGGCCGTTGAACTTGCTGAGAAACACGATTTCCTGTTTGCTTGCGTTGGATATCATCCGCACGAGGCGTCGAGAGCCACCGACGAAAACCTCGCAGAAATCGAACGGTTGAGCAGTCATGAAAAGGTGGTTGCCATCGGCGAAATAGGCCTCGACTTTCATTATGATTTTGCACCCAGGGACAAACAGCAACACGTTTACAAGTCTCAGCTGGACATCGCATGCCGCCGTGATCTCCCTGTCGTGATTCACACTCGTGAAAGCACAGCCGAAGCAATTCAGGCCGTAAGGGAGGTTGTAGAACAGAGTCCGAAGTGGCAGCTCGGTGAGAACGGTGGAGAGGCGAAGCGGGGCGTTTTCCATTGTTTTAGTGGGAACGCTGACGAGGCCAAAGAGGTCTTTGCGTTGGGTTTTTATGTATCTTACGGAGGGATGGTCACTTTCAAAAACTCTAAGGCACTTGAGACGCTCCAAACTCTCGGGCTCTCACGGGTCTTGCTCGAGACAGATTCGCCGTATCTGGCCCCTGTTCCAATGCGAGGAAAGAAAAACGAGCCTGCGAACATGATCCACACTGCAAAAAAAATATCCGAATCGCTCAATATCCCGCTCGACCGCGTTGCTGAGTTAACATCGCGAAACGCTCGAATATTGTTCGGATTAAAGCTCCCGTTCGCCCACATGGCGGCTAGGCAGTGAGTCTCTCACACGCCATCGCAGGGTATCTGGATACCCATGAGTATCCTACGGTGTTTTTCAAAGCTCCGAAATTAGCACGTTTCATCCAATTCGTCAACCGCGCCGTAACACTGAGGAATTGGTATGTGTCGAGGGAACTCGGCAGCCTTGTCGCTCAAGTGCCGCAGGGCTTCAAAATGCTCGACGCAGGCTGCGGAATGGGCGATTTTTCGATGTGGGTTGCGAAAAAGCGCCCCGACGCGAAAATTCTCGGCGTCGACTTCGGACCTGAAAGTGTCAAGTTGGCAGATCTTCTCGCACGGGACCAGGGTCTCTCCAATGTGAGGTTCGAATCAGAGGATCTCGTCCGGCTTGAGAAATCGCATCAGTTTGACCTCATCCTGTGCAACGCAGTCTTGCAATCGATCCGCGAGGATGGACAAGTTCTTTCGAATTTCCACAAAGCGCTTCGGCCGGGTGGAAGCTTACTGTTGTATGTCCCCGTTCATTACAAGAGATATTTGCCGGGATTTGCCCGACTAGAAGAAAAATACCTGTCGGGATGCTTCTACGGATACGCAAGAGGATTCAGTCATCACCGTCATACTTCCGATGAGATTCGTTCCAAGCTCACATCTCATCAGTTTCACGTTCTCAAGGAATCGTTTGCATACGGGTTTACGGGAGCTCTCTCGTTTGAGATGTATTCGCTGTTGCTGATTTGCCTCAAGACTTTGCCGGTATGGATAACCCCGGCGGTCGTCTTGCTTTATACAATGTTGCTCTATCCCCCGCAATTGTTGTTGATGCTTGTGGACTTTATCACGGCGAGAACAAAAGGGAATGGGTTTCTCGTTGTTGCGAGGAAGGCTTAATGTCCGAACAACCTTCGATCTTTGATATCCTTGGCCCGATCATGATCGGCCCTTCCAGCTCACACACTGCTGGGGCGAGTCGAATCGGCTCCATCGCTCGACAGCTGCTCCACGATGAACCGAAGAAGGCCTTCATAACGCTGTATAATTCCTTTGCGAAGACGCATAAAGGCCACGGTACGGACAAGGCCATCGTTGGAGGTATTCTCGGATTTGGGCCAGACGACGAGCGGATCCGCAACGCACATGAGCTGGCGAAGCAACAGGGACTTGAATGGGAATTCAAGTTCCGTGGAGATTTCGTGAAATTCCATTCGAACACGGCGCGGGTAAAACTCATCGGGAAAAACGGATCATCGGTCGAGGTGGTCGGGGCATCCCTGGGCGGTGGGAGAATCAGAATTCAAGAGATCGAAGGATTTGCAGTAAATTTCACGGCCCAATCGCACACATTGGTTATTATCGCTGAAGACATACCCGGAAGCATTCAGCATATCAGCGGCGCTGTGGCCGAAAAAGGTGTGAACATCGCAAACATGTTTGTTTCGAGAAACGAGAACATGGCAAACATGGTGCTTGAACTCGACCAGGAGCTGGACGAAGCAACTCTCAAAAAAGTTCACGATTTCTCCTGGGTGAAATTTGCCAGATTAGTGTCGCCCATGACAGAGCATAGTTCGAGATACGAAAAATAGCGAAGACAGCCGGAGGAATTGTGGAATTCAATCTCTTAAGTGACATTGTTGAGTACTGCAGCAAAGAAAAGAAAGATATGGCGCAGGCAATGCTGGATTATGAAATGCGAAACAAGCATTTATCCCGCGAAGAGGTGTACGAGGGGCTCGGAAGAATTTTGAGAGTGATGGAGAGTTCTGTGGAACAGGGGCTCACCGAGATGGTGATAAGTCCAAGCGGCATGCTCAATAACTGGGCGAAAACGGTATACAATGCCAAGGTGGAAACTCTGGGCGCTTCGTTGAAGAAAGCGGTTGCTCGCGCGATTGCCGTGGGTGAGGTAAATGCGTGTATGGGCAAGATTGCCGCTGCTCCCACCGCCGGGTCCGCCGGGATTATGCCGGCCGTGCTTGTGACCATGATGGAAGAACACAAGGTTTCTCGCGACCGCGTCCTCGAAGGATTACTCGTCAGTTCCGCCGTGGGCCTGATCTTTGCCAAGAACTCATCTTTTGCAGGATCTGAGGCAGGCTGCATGGGTGAGACAGGGAGCGCGGCTGCCATGGCGGCGGCCACCATCGTGTTCTTGATGGGGGGGTCGAATGAGCAGATTCTGGAGGCGGTGGGATTCGCGTTGAAAGCATCGATGGGGCTCGTGTGCGATCCCGTTGGCGGGTTGGTTGAAGAGCCGTGCACGACGCGCAACGCTGTTGGTGTGGCCAACGCGTTTGTGTCCTCGCAAATGGCCCTGG
>CAYIBG010000060.1:0-1484 GCA_964361365.1 uncultured Ignavibacteriaceae bacterium
GCCTGAGGTATTCGCGCAAAACCAGTGATTCCAGCCTTGCCGATGAACCCAGCTGTGCCACGGTGCCGTAGCCAAATGGACACATTTGTGCAAGATAGAAATTACTGGGAGAAAGACGCTCGCTCACCGCCTCGATGACGCGGGTATTGCCCTGAGAGTATTGAAGCAGGATTTCAGGTTTCTCATCCCACATGGCAGCTACGCGGTGTTTGGGAATTGTGACCGACTGTTGTATATGAAAATGTGCGCTGAGATGGTTGAGGTCGTAGCCCTCAAGAGAACGTTTGGAGTAGTCATAGGTTCGCACCAGGTGTGATGTGTCAATGAGATGCCTGCCGGGGCAATCGTAAACCGTAAACTCGTCCTCCGAGTAAAACCGCTTCTGATAGGTCTTCAAGGCATGCTGGCCTCTTCCCAGTGTGAGGTCGAGGCCAAGCAACTCGCACCTTTGTGAAATGTACGGTAACACAAAACTGAAGAACTCATGCCCTTCAATGATATCAGGGTCTTTCGCTTGAATCAAAGCGATGAATTGTAGAAGCATCTCTTTTTCGTCGAGCTTTCTCCCGTCAAGCTGCTGTTTCCACCGGAGATTATCTGACATCGAAATCACAACAATCCGACACTGCTGTTTTAAGGCGTCCGTCAACCGTTGATTCGCGGAATAGACCTGAATATCGATCTGCACTCTATTGAGGTCCCGAAACGACATGCCTTTGAAGGAAGTTTTTCCAGATTGCATGAGATATTGGTACACAGGGTCGGGACGAAAAAGCAACGAATCGACGTCTTGATAACTCTCGGCGCGGGGCCTGCGGGTTTTGTTATACTGGTTGAGGACGAAGTTGACGCCTTCCCACATTTCGTTCCATCGTTTGAACACCAAAAGGTGCTTGTAGTCGTGTTGGCCTGCGAGTTCTTTGATCCAGTAAAAGGCGGGAAACCCTGTGATGAGGGAGGCATCGGCCAGAAAGAAAAAGGGAAAGAATTCCACGTCCTCATGCGTGGCCTTTCCCTCAATTCGTTTGTAGATGCGGACGAGCGAATCGTTCAGCTGGTGGACGGCGACAATACACTCATCTGTATGGTGTCCATACAGAAGGGGGCTCATCTCCGGCGGAGATGTCGATTGCGTACTGTCATTTATTCTTGCCAAGTTCCAAGAATGGTTTGAGCAGGTCGATGGGGACGGGAAAGATGGTGGTGGAGTTCTTATCCGTAGCAATCTCACGGAGTGTTTGCAGATACCGGAGCGTCAAGGCGCTCGGTTGTTTTGCGAGAATCTCCGCCGCTTCAGAAAGTTTTTGCGAAGCCTGGAATTCACCCTCAGCGGCGATGACTTTGGCGCGACGTTCACGTTCTGCCTCGGCTTGCTTTGCCATGGCTCTCTGCATTTCCTGCGGGAGGTCGATTTGCTTGACTTCCACCGTTGACACCTTGATTCCCCAGGGAGCAGTGTGACTGTCGATGATCTGCTGAAGCTT
>CAYIBG010000060.1:1584-4209 GCA_964361365.1 uncultured Ignavibacteriaceae bacterium
GCAGGCTGACCTTTACCATCTTATCGATGAACGGCCATAGCCAGATAATACCCGGACCTTTCACGCCAAGCACTCGGCCGAGTCTGAAAATGACTCCGCGTTCATACTCCCGCAGAATTCTGACGGCGTTTGCGGCGACGATGATAAAGAAAAAGACGAGAAGATAGAGAGCGGGCGATACCATATTCATAGAAGTCTCCTTGGGTGGAAGTGAGATTCCTTACATGTGTTTTTCAACGATGACCATAAGATTTTGCAATTCGACAATCCGGACACGATCCCCCTTGGAAATCTTGTCCTTTTTTGCCTTGGCACTCCAGATTTCTCCATGAACTCGCACGTACCCTGTGGGGTTCAGGGCTGATATTGCCTCTCCCGTTTCCCCGATGAGGCCCTCCGAGCCGGTTGTAGCCTTCCTGGTTTGGGCTCTAAGCCCCAATCCGAGGACCACCAAGAAAAAGAGTGACGTAATGGCAACAGACGTAATAATGACGGTCCAGGAGATCTCGATGAATTCCAGGGCAGACTCAGACCGTATTAACATCATCGAGCCAAGCAAAAGTGAAATGACGCCTCCCACACTCAGCAAGCCGTGGCTCACCACCTTGATTTCAAGGACGAATAGTATGACAGAAAAAACGATGAGAGCCAAACCCGCATAGTTGATAGGGAGAGTATGGAAAGAATAGAATGCGATGATCAAGCTTATAACACCCACAATTCCCGGAAGAATCGAGCCGGGGTTATAGAGTTCGAACAGGAGTCCATAGACGCCCATCATGAACAGAATGTAGGCGATGTTGGGATCGCTGAGGATATCCAACACTTTTTCAGACCAGCCCATTTCATATGTCTCGATCGAGGCACCCCTCGTTTCGAGCGTGACGGTACCACTGGTAGTTTCCACTCTCTTCCCATGCGCCTTTTCGAGGAGCTCCTCAAGGTTTTGCGCCACAAAGTCAATCACGTGCTTTTCAAGCGCCTCCTGTTCCGTAATGGAAAGGCTCTTGCGGACCGCTTCCTCTGCCCACGCGACGTTTCGCTGACGCTTTTTGGCAATGGAACGGATAAATGCGGCGGCATCGTTCGTGGCTTTTTCCATCATCACAGAATCCTGCTGACCTTCCAGAGACACCGGGTGTGCGGCGCCAATGTTTGTCCCCGGCGCCATCACAGCGATGTGGCCTGCGAGAGTAATGAATACCCCGGCGGACCCTGCGTGAGCTCCGCTTGGTGCAACATAGACGATGACAGGAATACTCGATTCGAGAATGTCGCTGACAATGACTCTCGTGGATTTAAGAAGGCCCCCGGGAGTGTTCAGTCGAATGATGACACATGTGGCTCCGGCTTCCTTTGCGCGCTCGATGCTGCTGTGAATGAACTCGGCAGCGGCTGGATTGATTGCGCCGTCAATTCTGATGGATGCAACTTTCTGGGCGTGGAGGATGGTGCTGAGAAGAGCGCACAGAATGAGAGAAGATAAACACTTCATGCGATAACTCCTGACGTTAGAAGAAACGAAAACTCGGCTGCAAAATCAACTCGTTGCATTTCGGCCATTCTTTTTCTATTATGGGTCTAACCATGGAGAGGTGCAGGAGTGGTTGAACTGGCCACCCTGGAAAGGTGGTTTACCCGCAAGGGTAACGTGGGTTCGAATCCCACTCTCTCCGCACTCACGTTCTCCGAGCGACTGTCCACACAATCCATGAACGAAACGATCCTTGTCGCTGAAGACCAACAACACATTCGGGCTCTCATCGAATATAAGCTCAAGAACAGCGGGTTTATTGTTGTGGCAGTGGAGGACGGTGTTGCGGCGTTGTCAAAAGCCAGGGAGATCAAACCAAGAATGATTCTCCTTGATGTGATGATGCCATTGATGACCGGGTTTGAGGTGCTCTCTGCCCTCAAACAGGATCCGACTACTAAGCACATCCCTGTTCTTCTTGTGACAGCGCAAAGCAAGGAGGAAGAAGTTCTTAAGGGACTTGAGCTGGGTGCGGAAGACTACATAACAAAGCCCTTCAGTCCAAACGAGTTAGCGGCACGCGTCAAGAAGGTCCTTCTTCGCCACGCCAAATGACGGATGAAGCTCCCTCGCCCACTTGCTTTTCGAGTGCTCCTTCTTGAGTTTTTTCTTCTTTTTTTCTCATTCCAAGCATCCCTTTCGATAACAACGCTTGAAGACCCGGATAAGCTGCTCCGGACAGCCTATGAACATCAACGTGCGGGGAATTTTGCACTCGCCAAGGGTTTATGCAGGCGTATTCTGACCGAATTTCCACATTACGTCGATGCCCGGAATCTTTACGCTCGAATGCTCGCATTCGAAACAAACTACGTTGACGCCTTGTCCCAATACGATTCAGCCCTCGTGTTTTCCGGAAGAAACGAAGACGCTCGGTTTGGCAAAGCCCAGGTGTTCGGATGGATGGGCAGGTTCAAGAATGCGATGGAAATTCTACAGCCTCTCACGGAAGAACAAGCAGGGAATGCGCTCTACGCGACGGAACTTGCCAAAGTTCTGGCCTGGTCGGGAGAACATCTTCGCGCTTACAGGGAATACGAAAGAACGTTTATTCTCGATTCGAAATCCGAGGAAGTTCTGAGGGGGGCGGC
>CAYIBG010000060.1:4309-7812 GCA_964361365.1 uncultured Ignavibacteriaceae bacterium
CTCTATCTCGGCCAGGCTTCGGATGGTTCGAGCTCTACGACATATCATACGACGCTCTTTTACCGAACGACGGCGTCAACGCTCATTCGCCTGGCACTTTTCAGTGGGAATGAATCTTTCAGGGCCACCTCGATCGACCAGATCATTTCAGTTCGCTCGGAGGGAGTCGTGGCTGGGGTGAGAATGCGGGTGATGGAGAACCTGGGCCTGGAACTCTTGTATCAATTTACTTCCCGCGCTGCATCTGCCGGCTCACATTTCGGCGCGGGAACGCTCTCCCTCTATTTCTGAGCAGACATGAGATTTGAACTCCTTCTGGTCCTCGCCCTTGCCGCTTCGGCAACGTTTCTTATCATCGTAATCTCCATTGGGTTGATTGTCCACAAGTCCATTCATGGAAAACGAACTCAACGTAGACAGCTCCTGTATTCTGAGTATTCTCAGGTGATTACAGACCTCATCCTGCGAGAGCTGCCCTCTACTGAAGAAGGCCGGGAAGGCGCAATGTTTGGACAATACGATGAACTCATGGGTCCGCTCAAGGAAAGACTCGAAGCGATGACTACAAGGAAGCGGAGTCTTCATCGAGAAGCACTCAAACTTGCGATCATCGACTTTGCCAAGGATGTGTCGGGCGAAACCTCGGACCGTCTCGTGTATTTCTCGTATGCCCTGGCTTTCGTCGATGAGGAAATCAAATCTCTCCACAGTCGGCATTGGTGGGTACGGGCTCAGGCCGTGCATGACCTTGGGTTATTGCGTGCCCGCCGGGCGATCACGCCCCTCACCGAAGCGCTCGAAGATTCCCACCTGGACGTCCGTATTCAAGCGATGCAATCACTCGTCGTTCTCGGCGGAGTGCAATCGTTGCGATCCATTCTGGGTCGGAGCAAGAACATTTCTCAGTGGGCGGCCATCGAACTCTCGATCATTGTCATGACATACAAAGAGGATGCGATTCCATATCTGGTCGAGGCTTTAGGTTCGAGCGATCAGTCGGTGGTCCTGTTTTGCATTGAAATGCTGGCGGAGATTGGATTTGTAACAGCCGTTGAACCGTTGAGAAAAATGGCGAGTGATTATCCGAACACGGTCATTCGGGCAAAAGCCGTTGAAGCACTGGGCCGACTGGGCGACGAGCGAGCCGAGGAGATGCTGATTGGCCTTCTGAAAAACCCCATGCCGAATCTACGCCTCAAAGCCATTGAAGCCATCGGCAAAATAGGAATTCCGGCAGCGGTGCCGGTCCTTGCGGAGAGGTTGCGGGAGGGCAGCCTGGACGAAAAAATACTCGCAGCACGGTCGATCGCCTCTACAGGGCCGGAAGGGATTTCCTTCCTCCATTCGCTTGCAGATGTTGAAAACAGCCTTGTTCGAGACGTGGCCTATCAGATTCTCGAAGAGTTTGGCAGCAACGCTGCAACAACATCATGATGCTCACCATTCTCGAAATCCTCCTCCAGACGTACTTCTACTTTGTCATGGGTTATTTTATACTCGTGAACTTCTGTTATGCTGTGTTCCTTGTCCTTTCCTACAGGGAGATTCTGTACTACATGCGCCATAATTCCTTCAGCAATTATCGCAGTACCGTTCAGTCGGAAATAACACCGCCGATTTCGATACTCGCCCCGGCTTTCAATGAAGAAGCGACGGCGGTGGAAAGCGTCCGAAGCCTTCTGAAACTCAATTACGGCAAATATGAAGTCATTGTCGTGAACGACGGATCCAAGGACAATACGATGGACAGGCTGATCCGTGAATTTCGACTCTTGCCTTCAAGACAGATTTATCGGCCGACCCTTCGAGCAGAGCGCGTGAGGGATATCTACAAGTCTCCAATGCCGGAATATCGCAACCTCGTCGTAGTGGACAAGGAAAACGGCGGCAAGGCAGACGCACTCAACGTGGGTATCAACGTTGCCCAGTACCAGTATGTGTGTGCGATCGACGCGGATTCACTTCTGGAAGATGATGCCCTGCAAAAGGTTATGAAGCCGTTCTTGGAGGATGAGCATGTCGTGGCCTCGGGCGGGATTGTGCGCATTGCCAACGGTTGTGAAGTTGTGAATGGGCGTGTGGTGAAAGTAGCTTTGTCGTCAAACCTTCTGCCGATTTTCCAGGTCGTGGAGTATTTCCGTGCCTTTCTTTCGGGAAGAATGGCGTGGCAGGCTGTTAACGGCTTGCTCATTATCTCCGGAGCATTCGGGATGTTCAAAAAATCCGCAGTCATTGAGGCGGGTGGGTATAATCGTGATACTGTGGGAGAGGACATGGAGCTCGTTGCCCGCATTCATCGAACTAAGTTGGAGAAGAAGGAGCCCTATCGGGTCGTCTTCGTGCCGGATCCTGTGTGCTGGACGGAAGCGCCCGAATCGATGAGTATCCTGTCGCGTCAGCGAAACAGGTGGCATCGGGGCCTTCTCGACACGATGCTTTTGCACAAGAAAATGTTGTTCAACGGGAACTATGGCGTCGTGGGTCTGGCGGCGGTTCCGTACTTCTTCTTCATCGAATTGTTAGGACCTGTCTTTGAGTTTCTTGGGTATGTATCGCTCCTCGGATTGCTGGCTCTCGGAATCCTCAACATGAACATGTGGATTCTGTTCTTCATTGTGGCGTTGTTCTATGGAGTCATGTTCTCGGTGGGTGCGGTTCTTCTGGAAGAAGTATCGTTTCGCCGCTATCCCAAACCGCGGGACCTCGCGCTCCTCCTTTCATGCGGAGTACTCGAGAATTTCGGATACAGGCAAATCACGCTCTGGTGGAGGATCCAGGCGTTTTACGACTATTTTGTCAAAGGCGTGAAATCCTGGGGAGTGATGCAGAGGAAGGGTTTTTCCACTTGATTGATAAGCTGTAGCTATTGCACCATTCCGTATCGCTTATTCTGTGCCGTCATTTTCACAAAATATCGAAGCCGCTGACGGAGTATTTCCGGCCTTTTCCTCGCAGCGGTAATCCATCCAATCCGGATTCGTTTATACGAACCTGGGAACTTGAGAAAGTTTTTCCAAGCGCCGCTGCGCTGCTTCAATGCCCGTATGATGTCGTGGGGTATGGCGACGCGCTCGTTGCGGGCTCCTTTCGCTCCTGAATCAAACTTCTCCGGTAATTTCGCCAATCCCGCTTTTGTCATCCTTCCGAGTTCCATCAATCTCCTGGCGCGCTCGAGGTTCATGGCAGACCACACGGCTTTCGGCTTGCGCGGCGTAAACCGCTGAGCAAAGCGGTCCCTGTCTATCTTCTTGAGTGTACTGTCGATCCATCCGTAGCACAAAGCCTCTTCGACAGCGTCGTTGTAAGGAATTCGGGGCTTTCCGGACGCCTTATTGTAATACACCAACCAAATCTCTGTTTTAGCATCGTGGTGCTCCCTGAGCCAGGCCCTCCATTCCTTCCTGTTTTTGGCGTAGTACGTTTCTTTGATTTCCATGAACAATTCCTGCGATGGTGAGAAGCTGTGAAGGGGGATAAAGCAATCGGTTTGCGGAAGGGGAGGG
>CAYIBG010000060.1:7912-10222 GCA_964361365.1 uncultured Ignavibacteriaceae bacterium
CAACGTGAGAAGATTTTCTACGCACTCAAAACTACACGGTCGCATCCGACGGCCGAGTGGGTGTACGAGCAGGTCCGCGGAGATCTCCCTAAAATCTCCCTGGGAACAGTGTACAGAAATTTACATGTTCTGAAACAACAGGGAAAGATCCTGGAGTTGGATTTCGGAGAGGGAACAAGACGATATGACGCGTTCACACATGATCACTACCACTTCATCTGTGAAGAGTGTGGAAGCGTAACGGATCTTGATATTCCTCAGCAGGCGGATATCAATGAACGTGCGAACGGGTCTGTGCCGGGTAAAGTTCGCTCGCACCGGCTGGATTTCTTCGGCGTGTGCACCGACTGCATTAACAAAGTCTAACCCGCCCTTTTCACATCGAAAATCGACCCCCGCGACGACGCATAGCGTCGAAGCGGGGGCTTTTGTCTCAAGCGAACCCCAAAAAAACCAATCATGAAACCCGAAGATCAGTTCCAGGAGGAATAACATGCCAGTTTCAGTAGGCCAAAAAGCGCCGGATTTCACACTCGCAGACATGGAAAAGAAGCCACGAACGCTTAGCGAGTTCATAGGAAAGAAAACTGTTCTCGCATTCTATCCAGGTGCGTTTACTGGCGTATGCACAAAAGAGATGTGTACATTCCGGGATTCGATGTCTCGATTCAGCGAGATGAATGCGCAAATTGTAGGCATTAGCGTCGATTCCCCTTTTGCGAACAAAGAGTTTGCTTCCAAGAACAACTTGCAGTTTCCGCTCCTCTCGGACTACACGCGATCAGTTTGCGGGCAGTATGCCGGGGTTCAACAGGATTTCGCCGGCCTGAAGGGCTACATGACATCCAAGCGCGCAGTGTTTGTCCTCGACAAGAGCGGCGTCGTGATGTACTCCTGGATTTCAGAAAACCCTGGGGTGGAGCCTCCTTATGATGAAGTTTCGAAGGCACTTGCAACTGAGAATTAATACCGAAATGATGTTTCGCTCACACCTTCACTTTCCTCCATACCGTTGAACCAAGAAAAGGAATCGATCCTATGTTGAACGTTGGTGAAAAAGCCCCCGACTTCTCATTGCCGACCGGGTACGGAAAAGTGCTGAGTCTCAAGGATTTCCGTGGCAAAAAAGTAGTCCTGTATTTTTACCCGAAAGATGACACACCGGGTTGTACGAGGGAGGCGTGTTCGTTTGAAGAAAACCTCGATGCCGTTCGAAAAAAGGGAGCAGTGGTCATTGGTGTGAGCGCCGATAGCCCGGACTCCCATCAGAAGTTCGCGAAGAAGTACGGACTGAGTTTTCCCCTTGTAAGCGATGAAAAGAAGAATATCGTCGAGGCGTACGGAGTCTGGAAGCAGAAATCGTTCATGGGCCGCACATACATGGGCATCGAACGGACGACGTTTGTCATTGATAAAGAAGGCAAAATCCAGAACATGTTCGAAAAGGTGAGAGTGGATGGACACACAGACCAAGTGCTTGCTGCCCTCTAGGGTACCGGGGGAAAGCAGGGTGATGGAATGACGTATGTGACGCGCAGGGAAACTTTCAGCGCTTCTCACCGGTTGTATAATCCGGCATTTTCAGATGCGAAGAATGCTGAGCTGTTTGACAAGTGCTCCAACGCGAATGGACATGGTCACAACTATGTCCTCGAAGTGACGGTCGCTGGAGAGCTCAACAAGGACTCCGGGTATGTCGTGGACCTGAAGGACCTCAAGCAGATCATCCGCAAAGAAGTCATTGAAAAGGTGGATCACAAACACCTTAATCATGATGTCGACTTTCTGAAAGGCGTTATCCCCACGGCTGAGAATATCGCGAGGGCATTCTGGAGCATCCTGCAAAACAAAATTCACGGAGGGAAGTTGTATTCTATTCGCGTAAGGGAAACAGAGAACAATTCTGTGGAGTATAGGGGTGAATAAAACCAGCAAAGGGAACGGACATAGGAAAATGGAAGGCCTTGTTCGAGATCTTCTGAAGGAAATTGGTGAAGACGCTTCGCGGGAAGGATTGGCAAGGACACCGGAACGGGTGGCGCGGATGTACAAGTTCTTCACCAAAGGATACACCCAAGATATCAAGGAGCTAATCAACGGCGCCGTTTTCAAAGAAAAATACAGCGAGATGGTGATCGTGAAGGATATTGATTTCTTCAGTCTCTGCGAGCACCACCTCGTTCCCTTTTATGGAAAGTGTCATATCGCCTACATCCCTGACGGCAAGATCCTCGGCCTGAGCAAACTTCCCCGGGTCGTTGAGATGTTCTCGCGCCGGCTGCAGGTTCAGGAACGCCTCACGCAGCAAAT
>CAYIBG010000061.1:0-10150 GCA_964361365.1 uncultured Ignavibacteriaceae bacterium
CCGCACGGTAGCGGAGTTTGGAATCGGGACGAACGACAAGGCGATTCTCACTGGCAATATTCTGGAAGATGAAAAAGTGATGGGGACGATCCATATTGCCTTTGGTGATAACAAATCGATGGGAGGTTCAGTCCGTGTTGCGAGCCACCTGGACGGGCTCATCAAAGAACCGAGTGTCTGGTTCGATGAAACAAAGATCATGGAGGCGGGGAAGTTTGTAGTTTCAGTGTAGGGTCGATGTGAAGGGAAGAAGAATAGTGCGGTATCCGTTCAAAAAAGATTTGCACCCTCCGACTAGGTTATTCACTCCGAAGCTCCTCATTTATGTTACGCTTCTTCAGTTGTTCACTCTGAAGTCCGTTTTTTCACAAGTGGTAACAATTGCGGGATTTGTTACTGAGAAGAAATCTGGGGAAGCCGCCATCAGTGTTAATGTGTTAGTCTACGCAGACACTACAATAACTGCGGGGAAGACCCCTTTGCGGGGCGCAAGCACGAACAAATTCGGGTTCTACTCAATCCCATCAATACCCGCAGGTTGGCGAAGAGTTGTTGCGCGGGGCATCGGGTATGGAATTACATCAGAGAGCATCTTCATTTCAGAGTCACAGGTCGAGTTCAGAAAAGACCTGCAGTTGGAGCAGCTGAGCGTTGAGATGCCGGAAGTCGTTGTGGAAGGACAACAGGAAGAGAGTCAGGCGGCTAGATTGAGCGCCATTGAACTGAAAACGGATTTCGCAAGACATATGCCCTCCCTGGGAGGGGAAATCGATATTTTTAGGGTGCTTCAATTGCTTCCCGGTGTGAAAACTGTGTCGGAGATTTCGAGTGGGCTCTACATCAGGGGAGGCTCTCCGGATCAGAACCTTACTTTACTGGACGGGGTGATTGTGTACAATCCGTATCACCTCGGCGGTTTCCTCAGCACGTTCAATTCCGACGCTCTCTTGAATACTCGACTGATGAAGGGAGCGTTTCCAGCCGAATACGGCGGAAGACTATCAAGTGTAATTGATCTAACGATGCGCGAAGGCACAAAGGAAAAACTATCTGGCAGTGCAGCAATAAATTTGATCAACTCGAGGCTGATGCTTGAGGGTCCCCTGGGTGAGGATGCTACGTTTATGATCGCCGGGCGAAGGATGTACCTGGATCTTCTCTTCGCGCTGGCAAACCTCAAAGACTCTCCAGACTACTATTTCTATGACTTGAACGCGAAAATAAATTACAAGATCTCCGAATCTGATCGGTTCTTTCTCAGCGGCTATTTTGGAAGAGATGTGTTGGGGCCGCCACGAGGAGAAAAAAAAGACTTTGACATCAGTTGGGGTAACTCGACAGCAAATCTCAGATGGACTCATATTGTTTCGGCGAATGTTTTCTCGAACTTCTCAGCCATTTTCACCAGCTACAGATTTGCAACAGAAACTGACAACAACTCGGATGTCGGTGAGCCTTTCAGGGCAATTTCAGAGATAAAGGATTTCACCGGAAGGGGCGAGATCCTGTACATCCCAGATGACACCCATACACTCAAGGTTGGTGGAGAGTTCACAAGGCATTTGTTCAATGTGGGAGCGAACAGCGAAGTCCGTACCAGCTTTCTCGGATTGAGCACACAAAGAATCAATTCCTTTGAGGCAGCGGCCTTTTTCCAGGATGAATGGAATCCTTCGCCAATGCTCTCAACGAATCTTGGGACTCGACTCTACTACTTTGAGAGCGGCAAATACTTCTCTATTGAGCCGAGGCTCTCCGCTTCGCTCAGACTCAGTGATGAAGTCGCTATTAAAGGTTCTTTTGCCGTTGCCCACCAGTTTCTTCATCTCATCATTCGAAATGACATCTCCCTCCCGACTGACTTGTGGTTTCCATCGACGGAGACCGTGTCGCCAAGTCGGAGTACGCAAACTGTTCTTGGTGTTGAAACGAAACCGTTCGATGAGGAGTACCTTTTCACCGTTGAAGGATATTACAAGGATTACGGGAATCTCTATGAGTATCGCGATCGTGCACGGTTTTCATTTGGCTCACCAATCGAAACTCAATTCACCAACGGAACTGGTGAGGCGTACGGTGTCGAGTTGTTCCTCAATAAACAACAAGGTCAAATCACAGGCTGGGTGGGTTATACGCTTGCGTGGACGAAAAGGCATTTTCCGGAATTAAACCGCGGACGTGAGTTTTTTCCGCGATACGATCGTAGACATGACATCGCTGCGGCGCTCATGTACCGGTTAAGTGAAGGCTGGGAATTCGGAGCAACATGGGTCTATGGCTCTGGCCAAGCGTACACCATGCCTACCGGTATGTACTACTTTGAAGAGATTGGGTTGCCAGGATCTGGCCGCGGTGGTTATCCTGCCCTGGACTATTCGCAACGAAACTCGTATCGGTTGCCATCATTTCACAAACTCGACCTGAGTTTTATCAGAAAATTCACATGGTTCGAGCTGCCATTTCAGCTTTCAATCAATATTTACAATGTTTACAATCGCTTAAATCCGTTTGCCCAGGACCTTAACTTCAAATACATTTCCACCATTGATCCTCAAACTCATCAGGTGACATCCACGGGTTACGAACCACAGCTTAAGCAATACACATTATTTCCTTTTATTCCGACAGTCGGACTCAGCGTGACCTTCTGATGAGAATGCGCGCAAGACAGCGATTAACTGCTTTGTTTCTTGTTGCCCTGCTCAGTGGGTGTGAGCAGGTTGTTGAACTTGGAACACTCCCCTTTGAGGAGAAACTTGTCGTTCGTGCCGTATTGCAAGCAGACTCTGCAGTTGAAGTGTACTTCACACGAACCTTCAGCCTAAATCAAACATACTCCCCCGAGCAAGGGGTTATAGATAATGTTGACGCCTCGATCGTGAATGATGGAATCTCATATCCGCTGACATACGCTGGTCAGGTTGTCAGAGGGCGTATTGGAACCGGATTCGCTCGCTACACTGCCAACTTACTCGTCGCAAAGCCTAATAAGGTCTACGAGCTTTTTGCCAAGTGGAACGGACATCAATTGCATGCAACGACCATTGTTCCGGATTCAACAGTTATAGACACTGCTTTCGCCATTCTCGATTCAACTCAGGGTTACTATTATGGTAACGCGGTGTACAATTCTATGGTTGCGATTCGTCCATCACCAAATCTGGCCTATTTCGTTCAATATCAGCAGCTCACAAATCCTTACTATTATACTTTTTTCAGTATCGGCCCCAAAAGGACCACGTCGACTGGTGAGCAACTTATCTTCGATCCGACATTCTATCTCCCACCGAAATGGGAAGATTCGCTACAGGCTGTGGTCTACTGCTTCGATCACGCGTTTTATGACTATTTTCGAACAAGGTCGAATTCTTATGGTATATCTTCAATCGGCATTTTTGGTGATTCTCCAGGAAATGTAATTTGGAACGTCGAAGGCGAGGCTATCGGGATGTTCATCGGGACTAGTGTGAGCAAGAAAAAAGTTTTCGTACCATAATGTCTTTTACAGAATTGCTCTTCTTATGTCCATCTTGTATCTTGTTCGAACACTCTTAGAAGCCACGCCCTCAAACTCAATTTCACTGGAGGTTCTCATGAAACCCTTCCTCAAACTCTCAGTTCTCATCTTTGTGCTGACAGTCTTGGCCGTTTCTCAAACCCGTTGGACGCCCGAGCTGATGATCAAACAAAAGCGCGTTGGCGGGACGGCGATTTCGCTCGACGGCAAATGGATCGCCTACACGGTCGGCACGCCAATGATGGACGGGGAAAAATCCGAGTTCCTGACACACATTTGGCTCGTCTCGGACGACGGCAAAACGAACTACCAGTTCACGTTCGGGGACAAGTCCTGCACGAATCCTGATTTTTCACCGGACGGCAAATACTTGTCTTTCACATCTTCTCGCGGCGGCGTCGACGCCAAGAGTCAGGTGTGGACCATGCGACTTAGTGGGGGCGAAGCTGAGCAACTGACGAAAGCAAAATCCGGCGCTAACAATTACGCATGGTCGCCGAATTCGAAATGGATTACCTACACGTCGACTGACCCTGAAGGCGAAAAGGAAGAAAAAGACAAGAAAGAAAAACGGGACTGGGTGCTTGTCGACAGGAATTTCAAATTCACCCATCTTTATAAGACGGCAATCGATAAAGATGATAAAGAAGTCCGCAAAACGCAGAGACTCACAGGTGGAAGTTTCCACGTAACTTCATTCGACTGGTCTACCGACGGCAAAACGATTGCATTTGCGCATCAATCCACGCCCTCAGTGGATGATTGGGCTTCGACTGAAATCTCGACGGTCCCTGCGGACAGCGGTGCTGTGAAATCACTTGTTGCAAGGAAGGGCCAGGACGGAAGTCCCCAATATTCTCCGGATGGTAAATGGATTGCATTTGTCTCCGACAACGGGGACTCGAAATGGGCAAGGGCATATGATGTGTATGTCATCCCTGCAGCAGGTGGAGAAGCAAAGAAACTTGCGGAGACTCCCGACCGCAGCTTTGGAATTGCCGGGTGGTCATCGGACGGGAAGGAAATCTATATCACGGAGACCGACCGGACCACGCCGCGGGTTTTTGCCATTCCCGTTGACGGGAGTAAACCAAGGGCAGTGACCACCGGATCTGGAATATACTCAGGCGTTTCTTTCAGCCAGGACGGAAAGACAATGGCTTTCGTATGGCAAAATCCTGAAACTTCACCCGATATCCATGTCTCAGCTATCCGCAAATTCGAGCCTCGAAAACTGACTTCTGTGAATGCTGATTTTCCAAAACTTGCCATGGGCAAAACCGAGGTCATCAGCTGGAAGTCAAAAGACGGTTCCGAAATTGAAGGCTTGCTTACGTATCCGGTCAACTATGAAAAAGGGAAGCGCTATCCGCTGATCACCAACATCCACGGCGGCCCTGCGGGCGTCTTCACTCAAAACTACACCGGAGCGAGTTCTGTGTATCCCTTGCAGGCGTTCGCGCAAGAAGGGTATGCTGTGCTTCGTCCGAACCCACGCGGCAGCAGCGGCTATGGAGCAAAATTCCGCCGCGCAAACATCAGCGACTGGGGATTCGGCGATTTCGAAGATGACGTGACGGGAATCGACAAAGTGATCGAAATGGGCGTGGCTCATACCGACAGCCTTGTGCTTTGCGGGTGGAGCTACGGCGGCTACATGACTTCCATGGCCATTACGAGGACCAACCGCTTTAAAGCTGCGAGTGTGGGAGCGGGTGTAACAAACCTCATGAGCTTTGTCGGCACAGCGGACATCCCGAGTTTCCTGCCGTCGTATTTTGAAGGCGAATACTGGGACAGAATGGATGTCTACATGAAGCATTCTGCGATGTTTAACGTCAAGAATGTTCAGACGCCGACTCAGATCCTGCACGGTGAGCGGGATGCCCGAGTGCCTCTCTCTCAAGGCCAGGAGTTGTATATTGCCCTCAAGCGGCGAGCTGTCCCCGTAGAAATGTTCACCTATCCCCGCACTCCGCACGGGCCGCAGGAGCCGAAATTTATCAGGGACATTGGCGAGCGCATGATCGCCTGGTTCAACAAGAACCTGAAAAGGAACGGCGGCGCTTCGACGATAGGAACCAATTAGATTACAGCGCTAAGAATGCGACGCATCTGTGAGATGCGTCGCATTTTACGCTTACGCGCCGGGAAATTCATCCGGCGCTTGTTATTTACACGATGGCTGGCGAGCTGAACATATCGCAAAACATTTCCATTCCGCTCGCTGAACTAAATTTCGTCACATCCCGCAGCGGAGGGCCGGGCGGGCAAAATGTCAACAAAGTCGAAACCCGGGTCGAGTTGCTTTTTCATGTGGAGAGTTCGCAGAGCCTCGAGGATGCCGAAAAGGAGATTCTGCGGGAGAACCTGAAATCGAAGATCGATTCGGACGGCTACATTCACGTTGTCTCGCAGGAATCACGGAGCCAGTGGCAGAATAAGCAAAGGGTGATCGAGAAGTTTGCTCACCTTCTTCGCGCAGCCCTGAAACCAAAAAAGAAAAGAATCAAGACGAAGCCCTCTCGTTCGGCAAAAGAACGACGGCTCCAGGGAAAACGAAAAAGAAGCGAGAGTAAGAAGCTTAGGAAGCCCCGTTTTTACCATGAATGACGAATTCGCAAAGCAGCACATGGAGTTTTGCAGGAGGAAACTGCTCCACGAATATCTTCCGAGGATTCAGCGGTGCCTCTCCGAGTTGAGCGAAGAAGATGTGTGGTGGCGGGCGAATGAGACGGATAACAGCATCGGTAACCTGCTACTTCATCTTTCGGGGAATGTAAGGCAGTGGATTATTTCCGGTGTTGGGGGGGCTGGGGATGCGAGGGAGCGACAGAGGGAATTCGACGAGCGAAAACACCTGTCCAAAGCCGAGCTGCTCCAAAAACTCGAAAACACGTTACGGGAGGCAGACACCGTGTTGGAGAAACTCGATCTTTCAAAATTGCTGGAAATCAGGCATATTCAGCAATATGATGTCACCTGCCTGGAGGCGATTTCGCACGTCGTTGAGCATTTCTCCGGTCACGTCGGTCAAATCATTTATGTCACGAAGCTGCGCAAAGGCGTAGACCTTCGATTCTACAATCTCTAGGAGGATTTATGAAAAAGTTTTCAATGTTCTTTCTTGCCTTCATTTTCTTTTCTGTTTCTGAGGCGCATGATTTTTTCCTTTACCCGTCCGATTTCAGGACAAGAGCGGGGAACAAAGTGAAAATCAAGATTCACGTGCACGAGCTCTTTCCCGGTGAGGCGGTGAAATGGAATCCGCAGCGCGTACTGCGATTTGAACATCGTTTCGGGAAAGCGATGAGTGACGGAAAAAAAATGAAACCGGAAGCGGATTCGTCGGGTGTCACGTTCAAACTTGACCAAGCGGGTCTTCATTCATTTGCGCTGGATTGGGCAGCGCGATTTATCGATATCAAGCCCGACCTTTTTGCGAAATACCTCGCCTCTGAAGGGCTGGACCATGTTCTGAAGCTGCGCAAGGAACGCGGCGAGGAAACCAAGAACGGCAGAGAACGATATTCCCGGTACGTGAAAACGTTTATACAAGCTGGCGAGGGCGGCGCTGAAGCCTCGGACGCAACGGTGGGACAGACGATTGAGCTTGTCCTGCTTGATAATCCGTATGCGAAAACAGTAGGAGATTCGATTCGTGCCCGGCTTTTGTTTCGTGGAAAACCGTTGACCCATACGCTTGTTTCATCGACCTATGTGGGAGCAACCGACAAGCCTGATACTTACGCGCAATCGGGTCGCACCGACGAGAATGGCGTTGTGACCGTTCGCCTGACACATCCCGGCCCGTGGCTTGTGAGGACGGTGCATATGCTTCCGTTGGCAAACTCCAAAGATGCCGACTGGGAAAGCTGGTGGTCATCGCTGACATTTGACGTGAAGTAACCATGAAAAAACTCCACCGATCCCGAACCGACCGAAAAATTGCCGGCGTCTGCGGCGGTCTCGGCGAATACCTCGACGTGGATCCCACGATCGTACGGCTCTTGGCTATCGTTTTCGGCATTGCGACGGGAATCTTTCCGTTTCTTATCGGATACATCATCGCGTGGTTTGTTGTGCCGGAACGACCTGAATAGCTGATCTCTGCAGGGGTTGCACACATGTGGGTCCAGGATGACGGACTATTTTCGAACAGGTTCATACGGTTTGCTGAATCCTCTCCAGATTCCGTAATTCTCGAAACGACAAAGGCCGACCGGCACAACTCGACAAGCTACTTTTTCTGTAACCCTGTCGCGACAATCCAGTGCGTCTCGCTCAACTCCGCTGAAGCCGGGCTTGCTGAGATTGAACGAGTATGCAAATCCGGCCTGTATGCCGCCGGCTTCACGACGTATGAGCTAGGATATGCGTTTGAGCCGGCACTCCTGCCGCCATCGAATCTACCTCGTCCGTTGTTTTGGTTCGGCGTGTATGAAAAGCCCGTGATGTATGATCAACGGACTCACAAGTTCAACCAGAAGTTTCCGTTTACCGCTCCTTATCCCGACCCCATCGGGGAAACGCGTGTCGGGTTGCCGACAGGTTCTCTCACTGAAGTTGAATACCTTCGCAATGCTGAAAAGATCAAACGATACATTGTTGAAGGCGACACCTATCAGGTTAATTATACATTCAAATTGAAGTTCGGCTTTTCCGGCAGCACGGGCGACTTGTATTGCAGGTTACGCGATGCACAGCGTGTTGGCTATAGCGCGTTTATTCAGTCGAAAAGCAGTTCCGTTCTTTCATTCTCGCCGGAGCTTTTCTTCGACCTCAAGGGAAACTCGATGAAGCTCAAACCGATGAAGGGTACAGCTCAAAGGGGTCGAACGACGTCAGAAGACGCCAAACAGGCTGAGTTCCTGCGAACTTCGCCAAAGAACAGAGCCGAGAATTTGATGATCGTTGACCTTCTTCGAAACGATATCGGAAAACTCTCGCAACACGGTTCCGTCCGTGTGAAAAAATCCTTTGAGGTCGAAAAGTACGAAACTGTTTTCCAAGCTACTTCCACGATTCATGCACGATTGAGGCCCCGCACAACCATACCCGACCTTGTGAAAGCATTGTTTCCTTCGGGGTCGGTTACCGGAGCCCCGAAAATCCGGACGATGCAGATCATTCACGAGCTGGAGAAAGAACCCCGTGGCATCTACACAGGCGCGATTGGGTTCTTTGGGCCGAAGCGCAGAGCTGTTTTCAATGTGGCGATACGAACGGTCGTCGTCGATCATCGGCTGAAAAAGGCTGAAATGGGTGTGGGAAGCGGGATCGTACATGATTCCGACCCCCGCGACGAATATCGTGAATGCCTTCTGAAAGCGAATTTTCTGACGGAACCTGTTCATGACTTTGAACTGTTGGATACGCTACGGTGGGATCCCAGAACCGCATGGTTTCTTTTGAAAGAACATCTGGCTCGGCTCAAGGATTCGGCGGAATATTTCGGCTACCGATTTAAGAGACAGACTGTGTTGACTTCGCTGCACAAATACGCAAGGGAACTCAGGAAAAACCGGGCTTCAAGTCGGCGGGTTCGGCTGACGATGGATCGGCTGGGGAATGTACGCCTTTCCTCATCCACAGTTCTGCCCGTTCAAGAACCTCGCGTGGCTCTCGGTGACAAGTCCCTGAATTCACAGGACCGATTCCTGTTCCACAAGACAACGAATCGCAAGTTCTACGAGGAGCAACTCGCAAAAGCGACGCAACGGGGTTTGTTCGATGTGATATTCCGGAATGAGCGTGGTGAACTGACCGAGGGAGCGCGGTCGAATTTGATTCTAAGAATTGGCTCGAATTACTATACGCCGCCTGTCGAATGCGGCCTCTTGGCCGGAGTTTACCGGGGGTGGCTCCTGAAGTCAGGAAAAATCGCAGAACGTGTCCTGTATCCTGAAGACTTCAAGAAGGCCGATGAAGTGTTGGTGTGCAACGCTGTGCGGGGGCTGATCACGGTTCGCGTCGCCGATTTCCACGAAAAACGGACGGAGGAACATCATGCCGAATTACTGGCTGCTCAAGACTGAGCCGAGCACATATTCATACGAGGATCTGGTCAAACAAAAGAAAGCGAGATGGGATGGCGTCAAGAACCCGGTTGCCAATCGAAATATCGGCCTGATGAAAACGGGTGACCTCGCGTTCATTTATCACACGGGAGATGTTAAGGCTGTCGTGGGTATCGCCGATGTAATCAGCGGCCCTTATCCGGATCCGAAGGACAACTCCTGGACTGTCATTGACCTCAAGCCCAAAATGAAACTTACGCGCCCGGTGACGCTCGCGGAGATCAAAGCCGAAAAACTTTTCAAGGATTTCCTTCTGGTGCGGATTAGCAGGCTGTCGGTGATGCCGGTGGCAAAAATTTGGTGGGATGCGATTAATCAGATGGCGATGGAATAGGATTGTGAAATGCGGATTTCGGAGTGCGGATTGGTGAATAAAAGAATGTCGAACGTCCAATATTGAAAGTCCAAATGATGAGCTACTGAACGATGGCCGGATATCCCAGAAGAATAATCTGTTTGACGGAAGAAACGACGGAAACACTGTATTTGCTGGGTTGTGGCGACCGGATTGTGGGCATATCCGGGTTTACCATGCGACCTCTGGAGGCCCGGC
>CAYIBG010000062.1:0-10075 GCA_964361365.1 uncultured Ignavibacteriaceae bacterium
AGCACCTGTGTTCTCCGTGAACTGTCGGTATCGCCTTGCGAGAATTACATCGAAAGTTTATTGACAAGTTGCCTTTTTGTTCTTAGTTTCGATAGGGACGAGCAAAAAGAGTCCAATATGCGTTTTCGCACCCCCATACCTTTTGGCCTTCTCGCGGTTTTTTTCCTGGTTTATTCCTCCTGTAAGAACGGCGGCGTTGACCCTCCTCCAGATACTAACAAAGCCGACACCACAAGCCATAACTTCACATGGCGGATTGATACCTTGGGTGATGGCAACGGCAGCTCATTGAATGACATAGCAATTATCAATGATACATTGGTATATGGAGTAGGGGAGATTTATTTGAAAGACTCTACAGGCCAGTTTGATCCGCTTCCATACAACATCGCCCGTTGGAATGGTTCGAAATGGAGTGTACAAAGAGCCACTGTGAACTATCTTGGAAATTCGACTACTCCGCCACTTGAAGGAATTTTCGCCTTCTCCCCGACCGACATTTGGCTAGTCGGCGGCTTTCCGATTCATGGAGACGGAACAACTTGGACCTTATACCAATTGCAAGACATGGGCTTAGGTGTAAGTGTCTCAAAGGCCTGGGGCATCAGTTCGGGCAGTATGTACTTTGTGGGTCGAAACGGCAGTATTGCATTTTACAATGGCTCAACTTGGAAAAGGATTGATGCTGGGACGTCTGCGGACTTCAAAGATATCTGGGGTCAATCTAATGTTCAGCGAATCTTGGCTGTTGCTTCATCTCCCGCTGAGACAAAGATAGTTTCTCTCGCAAATCAGTCAGTGATAGAATCTCTCTTTTGGCCAGTGGCATTGCGCAGCATTTGGATTTCTACAAGTTCTATTGCATATCTGAGTGGAGCTGGGGGAGTGTGGAAGCAACGGGATTCCTCATGGAAGTTAGTGGAAGGGCTCCAGGATAGCATCTTTTCGGGAGCCATTCGAGGAAACTCAGACAATGACATTGTTGTCAACGTTGGGTTTCTAGCCCATTTCAACGGCAAAACGTGGCATCGGTATTCAGAAATTCCAAGTGAGTTCAAATTTTATTCCCTTGCCGTGAATCAGAGCACGATTGTGGCTGTCGGATTCACTTTGAGTGGTGGGCTCTTTGTCGACAAAGCTGTTGTGGTCATAGGAAGGCGCATTCCTTAACTATTGAAAAATGGAGGTTTTATGAAAATGATCGCACTTTGTATCATGACATGTTGTGTTTGTCCTATTTTGCTTTCTCAGGGGACTTACACTGCGAGCGTAATCACTGATGATATCTATTGGCAAAATCAGAATGAGTGGAACGGATTGTTTCATGCAGTACTTTATCTAAACGGCGATTCAATAGCATCCAGTGGTTTTACACACTACTGGTATACACGCGAAAACGGAGTAGGCAATTTCCAGCCTTACACAACCGGCGGGTTTGCGCTATCAAACCATCAAGATCAAGAGGCCAACCAGTATTATGAGATGTACGTTCGTATCGACGTTCCAGCGTATGGCCTCGTCCAGTCGAATACTGTGATGCTCTCCAAGTATGGCGATCCTGAAAATGTCGGATTCCTTCCCGTGAAGGAAGATGAGACACCAATGAGTCTGTTTGAAGTGAACGTCTTACACTGGACAGGTTATCGCTGGATCAACGATTTCCAAGTCATGAGTAACGGCGAATTTGTCAAAATCAGATACAACGGATCTTTGGGTGAGAAGTTTCTGAGGGGAGAGCATAGTCCTCAAGGTGATATCCGATACATGAATTATGATTCTTATCCGGTCTACTACGGCCCCGGTGGCACACATGTCCAGAACGATTTCATCTTTCGTCATAAGCGTCAATATAATGCATCCGTTAATTCTCAATTAATAGATAATCCTCTAGGTGGTTATGCCGGCGAGTTCAAGGATGCCTGGTTGGAGGACTACTTGGGAGTTGGAGGAGAGTTCAAGAGTCAAGGACTCCAAGCGCCCTTTAAATCGGTCACGTTTGATCCGCAGAATCCATGGAATCTCGGCATCAATACCGTTTACAAAGGAGTCTTCATCAACGAGAATCCCCTATTTGATGCAAGTAGGCCCAATTATTTGGTAAAAGCACTTTTCTCAAAAAGCGTCGACGGTTTCACATGGTATCGTCAGAGTCTAAGCGCGACCAACGCTTCCTTTCAAAACTCAGCGGCTGAAGAAACCAGAATCAACTTCACGGCTGCAAATGCAACTGTCACAGCCACATACAAAGCCCACCGCGGCTCATCGTTATCAACCGCCACCACCTCTAACGGCCAGCAGAAACTTTGGTCGGATTATACAGCTTCAACCATGGATTTGATTTATCCTTCCGCTGGAGAAATCTGGTGGACACGCTACAACAGCGGTGGCAGTGTCATCGTCCCTGAGAAGCGTATCAGCAGCGGCACAGGGAATTGCGGTTATCCTTCTCTTGTGAAAACAGGATCGAAGATCTATGCCGTTTGGCAACGATATAACTCGGGGACAAACCAGTATCAAATCCAGTATGCGAAATACGATGGTACGAACTGGACATCTCCGGTGAACATCGCCACAACCACTTACGATGCTTCGTATGACCCTGCTCCCGTCATCTCAGTGACACCCGCTTCAGGGGGAGTGATCTACGATCATCTTGAGGTCGTATGGAGACAATCGCCGACCGGGTTGGCGAATGTTTATTCAGATTTCAGCGGATCATCGTGGTCCAGTCAGGCCTCATTCACCGGCAGCGGCCTTCTGCGCCCGTTGTTAGCTACGTCTTTGACATACTACCACGACGGATACGGTCCCATGAACACCATTGCGCTCGCGACGGACGACAACTATTACATATACCTCCGTCAGGTTGATTTCTTCGTCTCAGGTGGCGGTGGAGGTGGACCCGAGAGTAGTGGATCTACATTAAGAAAGACAGCTGCTCCTGGTTACTGGGGAAATGCCCAAGTAGTGCCGGGCAGCTATAGCTATTACGGATCGACAAAGAAAGCTCATGCCACTCACTCCACGTACAATAGTCGCGTGTATCTTGTCTGGCAGGCATATACAGGTTCACACACAATAAACTTCGTGAGCAAGTACTTGCCGAATGGCTCTTGGTCTTCGGTTTATTCTATTTCTATGACCTATAGCACAGATTTCTCGCCCGTGGTATCCGCATTGAGCAATGGAGACGCGGTAATCGCCACTAACGATTGTTACAGCGCTTGCGCCGTGCCTGTAACATCCGTCTTCCAATGGTACTACTCGTCTGGCCAATTTTATTACAAACCAGGACAAACGTACGCACAACATCCGCAGGCATCGACCTCCGAGTCATCTCCAAGCGTTGCAAGGTTCGTCACGACTTCGACGACAGGGCTGCCCTACCAGGTCGGCAATAGTATTCCGCCTGTTCCTGGGATTGCTTTGAAGGAGCAGGTCATCAATAGGTCGGCTGGAGATGATGATAACACCGGTATGTTCCTCGAAGTATTTGGCAGGAAAATAACTGCCTATGACACTGTGACTCATGATTATGCTGAACTCGAACTTACACTTCCGACGGTCAAAGCACACGCAAGGAATCTTCCAGTCTCATTCATGTCAATCAACGACACGATGCCTCAGTGGGATCGCACTAACCCCTGGGCTATGTTATCCACGCAAGAAATCGATCTACCAACGGACGCAGAAAGCCTGACGGTGGGGATCTCATTCTTTTCGCAGCGAAACAGCGCATTGAAGAAGAGACTTTCTCTCAAGCTTATTGACAGCAATACGAAGACAGAACTCGCCACACTCGGTAGTTTTGAATCAAAAGCACAACTTACCGAGAATCGTTTGGCAGCTAAGGTAAACCTGCAACTTGTCAGGGGGCGAAAGGTGAAGCTTGAGGTCAATGGGCTCGCCTCAGCTGAGGATTCTACGGTTGTTTACAGCGTCAATCATTTGCTCAGGCTGCCGTCGAGCAATGCAGGAGCGGCTGCCCAGGGCTCTGAGGTCGTATTCGTTGAACCGACGATCCCACAATCCAGTTTGCTGCAAAATTATCCGAATCCGTTCAATCCCGAAACCAAGATAGAGTATCTACTGAAAGAACCGGCACATGTGAAGCTTGTTGTGTACGATATGCTCGGCCGGGAGGTGGCTGAATTGATAAACTCAGAACAAAGAGAGGGGTTCCATACGGTATCATGGAACGCTTCGCGGGCTTCAACAGGAATCTACTTCTATCATCTGATTGTCACTCCCAATGAGGGAAAGAGATTCAGCCAGACGAAAAAGATGTTGCTGACACGATAAGCCCACTAGCCTCTCGAAGCATCTCCATGGGCGTTCAGATAGACTCACGGGCCGTTGTGAGCTCGAAAGCGAAACTGGGCGAAAACGTCTCCGTTGGTCCCTATGCCGTTATCGAAGACGACGTCGTGATTGGCGGGGGCACGTGGATTGGTCCGCATGCGATGGTGTGGAACGGTACGCGTCTTGGCGCAGAATGCAAAGTGTTTCCCGGCGCGTCGGTGGGCGGGCCTCCCCAGGATTTGAAATACAAAGGCGAGCCAACCCTGCTGGAAGTCGGCAACAAAACGGTGGTGCGTGAATGCGTGACTCTCAACCGGGGAACCGTGGAGTCTGGCAAGACCGTCATCGGCAGCAATTGTCTTTTTATGGCATATTCCCACGTCGCACACGACTGCAAAATCGGCAGCAATGTGATCATGGCCAACTGCGTGTCTCTCGGTGGACATGTGGAGATTGGGGACTGGGCGATCCTCGGCGGCCTGACTCCGGTCCATCAATTCACTCACATCGGTGAGCATGCGATGGTCGGCGGAGGGTTTCGCGTTCCGAAGGACGTTCCTCCCTACATCCTCGCCGGCCAAGATCCGCTCATGTTCGAAGGACTGAATGCCGTGGGACTCAAACGACGAGGATTTGCACAAAAAACCGTCGAGCTTCTTGAAAAAACGTACCACATCATTTATCGTTCGAACCTCAACGTGTCGCAAGCCGTTGCTCGAGTTGAGAACGAGGTCGAGATGGTGCCTGAGGTTCGCAAGGTTCTCGACTTCGTAGCACACAGCAAGCGGGGGATTATCCCCGGAGGGCGAAGAGCATGAACTGGCGATTTGAAAACACGGGATTTCATTCGGGCGCGTTCAACATGGAGTACGACGAAGCGTTGGCGCATGCCTTTGCAAATGGGTCCGGCAAGCCGACGGTGAGAGTGTATGGTTGGGACCCGGCAACAATTTCAGTGGGCTGGTCGCAATCGTTCGATGAAATCGATTTGAAGAAAGCAGCACTTGAAAGTGTCGATGTCGTTCGTCGGCCGACCGGCGGCCGGGCGATCCTTCATTCGGATGAAGTGACATACAGTGTCGTGATGCGCTCACGAGGCAAGAAGATACTCGCGGTGTACGAGGATGTCAGCCTTGCTCTGGTCCAGGGCCTGCGGAAACTCGGCGTTGATGCACGGCTGGAAAAATGCCAGCCGCATTTTCCCTCGGAGTATACAAAGCCATCGTCGGCCGCATGTTTCACAAGCCTCGCGAGGTATGAGATCAAAATCCGGGACAAAAAAGTTGTCGGAAGCGCGCAGCGGAGGTATTCGCTCGGCGACGGAGACGAGATTGTCATGCAGCATGGTTCGATCCTGCTTGGACCGGACCACAGGAGGCTGGTTGAATTCCTCAACCTGGATGACAAGGAGAAGAGCCGTGCTTCCGAAGAGCTGAAACAAAGGACGACGGATTTGTCTTCGGAATTGTGCACCCGGGTCGAATTCGACGATGTCGTCGATGCAGTGAAACATGGATTCGAGGAAGCATGGAATATCTCGTTTGAATCATTTACTCCCACACATCTCACATCCCAAATGGACCATGTCCAAGCCCTTTGAGGGAAAGCGAGTAACAACAAAAACCATCGCCGCGATGAAGAAGGCAGGCAGTCCGATCGCTTGTCTGACGGCGTATGATTTTTTGACAGCCCGTTTGCTGGACCAGGCGGGTGTGGACGTGATACTCGTGGGCGACTCCCTCGCCATGGTGTTTCAGGGTCAGGAGACCACTATCCCCGTCACGCTCGATGAAATGATTTACCATGCGAAGGCGGTTATGCGCGGGATCGAGCGTGCGATGGTGATTGTCGATATGCCGTTTATGAGTTACCAGACCAACACAGACGAAGGGTTTCGAAATGCGGGACGAGTCATGAAGGAAACGGCTGCAGGGGGGGTGAAGTTTGAGGGCGGTGAACGAATTGCAGAACTTGTGCGAAAGACGACCGAGGCAGGGATACCGGTGATGGGCCATTTGGGCCTGACGCCCCAGTCTATTCACCAGTTCGGCGGATACCAGCCTCGTGGGGCAACGCCGGAGGAGGCCAAGCGAATCATCAAAGATGCGAAGATCCTTGAGGAAGCCGGCGCGTTTTCAATCGTGCTGGAAAAAATTCCTTCAGGTCTGGCTCAGAAAGTCACAAAGTCTGTCAACGTGCCAACAATAGGAATAGGAGCCGGCGCTGGATGCGACGGACAAATCCTCGTTGTGTCCGATATGCTCGGGCTCTACGAGGAATTCAAACCCCGATTTGTGCGGCGCTATGTTGAACTTGCCCAGACGATTCGCGCTGCCGTGGGAAGGTACGTGGGGGACGTGAAGAAGAACAATTTTCCATCCAAGTCTGAAAGTTACTAGTCGAGACTCCGGGTGTCTCAACCAAGCGTACCCCTCTTTGGAGGGGTTTTTTATTTTGAGTGATTTTTCTCTATAATAACACGATGAAAAGCGGGACGAACAAAGGGAAAAAACTGAACATCCTTGTCTGCAACGACGACGGGATAGATGCGCCCGGCATCTTTGCACTGGTCAAGGAGTTGAAGCGGATTGGCGAGATCACCGTCGTGGCTCCTGCAAAACAGCAGAGCGCCGTGGGACATGCGATTACGATGAACTCTCCGCTGCGTGTTCGAGAGTATCATCGCGACGGCAAGTTTTTCGGTTTTGCCGTGGACGGGACGCCGGCAGATTGTGTGAAGCTTGCCATACGCGCCCTGCTCAAGAAAAAACCGAACCTCCTTGTGTCGGGCATCAATCATGGTTCGAACACGGCCATCAGCATCATTTATTCCGGCACGGTTTCGGCGGCGACAGAAGGCACGATTTTTGGAATCCCGTCCATTGCGATCTCTCTTACCACCTATGCAAAGCCGGATTTCCGCTATGCAGCGAAGTTTGCCCGCAAGCTTGCTCAAAAAGTGGCTGACGAAGGGCTGCCGGAGGGTACGCTGCTGAACGTCAACGTTCCGCCGATTCCGGAAAAAGAAATACGCGGAGTGCTGGTGACCCGCCAGGGGAAAGCCCGGTGGGATGACCGTTTTGATGCACGGCGCGATCCTGCAAACAAAGAATACTATTGGCTCACCGGCCAGCTTGAGGAGACTGACAAAGGATTGCAGTTCGACCAATCGGCTGTTCGGGGAAAATACGTTTCCGTCACGCCGATTCAATACGACCTGACCGATTATGAGATGATGGCGAAGATGAAGAGATGGAGCATCGACAGGCTGAAGTGACCTTCACCGATAAGAAAAAGGAACAAACATTATGCGTATTGGAATTCTCACGGGAGGAGGAGACGTACCAGGCCTCAACCCTTGCATCAAAGCCGCGGTGTACCGGGCGGCAGAAAGCGGCTCAGAGGTTGTGGGCATTCGCAGAGGGTGGGGTGGCCTGCTGAATTTCGATTTCAGCCGGGACGACAATGAGGGCGAACACTATGTTCTCCTGAACAAGGGAAACACGAGGACGGTGGACAGGTCCGGCGGCACGTTCCTTCACACCTCGCGCACCAACCCGAGCAAAGTCAGACGAGACGACATTCCTGCATTCCTGCGATCACCCGAGCACGATAAACTCGACAAGGACGCCAGAATTGACCTCACGCCGCACGTTCTCAAAGTCATACAACATCTGAAGCTCGATGTGATCATTAGTATTGGCGGCGATGACACGCAAAGTTATGGTTTCAAACTCCACCAACAGGGTGTGCCGGTCATCGCGATTCCAAAGACGATGGACAACGACGTGAACGGCACGGATTACTGCATCGGGTTTTCCACGGCGGTCACACGAAGCGTCAATTTCATCACGTCGCTCAGGACCGTTGCCGGGTCGCACGAGCGCATTGCAGTTGTTGAGTTGTTTGGTCGGAATTCGGGGGAAACATCCCTCATTACCGCATATTTGGCCGGTGTGGATCGCGCCATTATTTCCGAAGTCCCGTTCGACGTTGAAAAACTTGCGAAATTCCTGTGGGAAGACAAAAGCAGCAATCCGAGTAACTATGCCGTTATGACAATTTCCGAGGGTGCACACCTCCTCGGGGGACAGGTTGTGGAATACGGCGAGGAAGATGCGTATGGACATCGCAAGTTGGGGGGCATCGGCGCCGTAACGGAGCAGGCGCTCAGGAAAATCCTCGGGACACACACGGTGTATCAGCAGCTTGCGTACCTCATGCGCAGCGGAGAACCGGATGCCCTGGACCGCATGGTTGCGATCAGCTACGCCAACATCGCAACGGACCTTGCGCTCAAAAAGAAATCGGGGCAACTGGTTGCGCTCAGAGAGGGCAAGTATACATCAGTTCCAATCGAGACTCTGACTCAAGGAGTCAAAAGAGTTGACATTGGGGAACTGTACGACGCAGAAAACTACCGCCCGAAAGTAGCGCACCTACTCGGGAAACCGATGTTCTTGTATTAGTCCGCAAGAATGAAGCTTGTAGGGAAGAAACGGGTTGAAGAGATTGACCTTCCGAGTCTCAGAGAATTTGATCTGACGGGGAATCAAAAGCGGATCTTCGCGAAGGGAATTGAGCTCTTCAATCGAGGACAGTTCTGGGAAGCTCACGAAGCGTGGGAACAGATCTGGTGGGAGCGAGAAGAGGAAGGCAGGATATTTTTTCAAGGGATCATACAGGCCGCCGCAGCCTTTCACCTTGTGTTCGAAAACCCCCGACCCGCCGGCGCCAGAAACAACTGTGTAAAGGCTCTCACCATTCTCGAGGTGTTTCCTGTCCGCTTCCTGGGAATCAATGTTGATGAATTGAGAGGGAGTCTGAAAGTCATTCTGAAGGAGTTGCGTCGCGTAGATCTCTCAAAAACTTCCGACGCTATCAAGGGCTTGACGCCGAGGATGAGCGCGCGCTAACGTTTTCTTTTCCCCGTTTCGTACACCGGGTTCACGCCGAACCTGCCCGCCGCCCAGAAACTGAGAATCGCCGTTATGCCGGCAATCGCTCGTTTCTCGTCGCCCTCGTGTATAATCAGACCGTACGTGTCGGCGATAAAATGCATGTGGTTGAGGATTCTCTTTGCTTTTCCTTTATTGATAGCGCCATGCCAGTAGGCAACCTGGTCGAGGATGAGAGTCTGATGTCTCCGGAAGAATTCACCGAGGGAAAAAACGTTTTCGCTCAAGGCTGTGCGCGGCTTGCAGAGCGTGAGCAAGTCGCTCATGTATTGATCCCAGTGAAGCGTGAGTGTCCGGTTTTCAACTCTCCTTAAATACCTGGCCCGGAGCAGGGAAAACCTGGCCTTGGTCTTGACGCGAAAACGCGGGACAATCGGGTGAAAATCGTAGATCGTCCTGGTGAAGCTTCTGTCAAGCTCATCACGTTCCTTGTAAACCCACCACTTTTTCAACTGACCCCAGGTAAGGATGGTCAGTATGGACTTGTTGCTGCTGTCGAGTATGATGAACTTCCCCCGTTCCACCTTCACGGCTGTCACCCAATGCCCCCACCTCCGGACACAAAGAAGCGTCGGTATGCCTCTCCTGAGGTAGTCAGACAACTCCTTTCGGGCTCGTTCGGCATCATGTCGGCGAAACATGAGCAACTTGCATCCGAAGTGTTTGGACGCCTTGCTCAATTGAATCTCGTCCGTGCCATACCACCAGTTTGCCCCGGCGATCTTGGTGATGGATTTTTCGTCCGCGAAAATACCGAGCGTGACCAGCGCGTGCTTGAGCGCAAACGGGCCACACTGCCAGTGATTCGGTTGAGG
>CAYIBG010000063.1:0-9541 GCA_964361365.1 uncultured Ignavibacteriaceae bacterium
GCCAAATACCGAGGCTTTAAACGAAAGAGAACAGAGCGTTCTCAAGCACGTCGTTCACAATTACATTCTGACGGCGATTCCGGTTGGATCCAGGTACATCTCGAAGCGGTTTGAGGACCATCTGAGTCCGGCGACGATCCGTAATGTCATGGCCGACCTTGAAGAGAGAGGACTTCTTTCGCATCCGCATACGTCGGCCGGCCGGGTTCCTACCGACACTGGATACCGGTATTACGTCGATTTCCTTATGGAAATCAAGGACTTGACGTCGAGCGAGCGCGAACAAATTGATCATCACCTGAACATCTCGGTGGACCCCTCCGAAATGCTGAGGGAAACCTCAAAACTTCTCGGAAAAATCTCGAAGCAACTGAGTATCGTCACTTCCCCCCAGATGGGAACAGGGATATTTGAGAAACTCGAGCTTATTCCAGTCTCCAGCTCAAGACTGCTCGTTGTGATTTCAATCAGATCCGGCTTGATTCGCACCATCATGCTCGAAGTCGGGGCTGAGATCAGACGAGATGCGCTGGACGAGATCGGCCGGTTGCTGAACGAACGTCTGAGCGGCCGGACGCTCCAGGAAATTCGCGATACCTTCATCGACCGGGTGAAAGACGTGCAAAGCGAGAAGACCGGCCTGATTCGGCTCTTCATCGACTCGGTTGACCAGCTCTTCACCGATATCAGGGATCGAGAGAAGCTCCACATTGGCGGAACACAAAACATTATTGAGCAACCCGAGTTTGTCATTCCCAAAAACTTCCGTGGCGTAGTTGAGCTTGTGGAAAACGAGGATATCATTGTTCACCTGTTGGAAAGACATGACGAGCAGAACAAGGATTTTGTGATCACCATTGGAAATGAAAACCAGGAAGCCAAAGCAAGAGATTACAGCGTTGTCACAGCAACATATGACCTCGAGGGGATTACAGGCCGCGTGGGAGTCATAGGCCCTAAACGAATGGATTATTCAAAGCTCGTCCCTCTCGTGGACCATGTCGCCAAAACTATTGCACGAATGCTTTCAGCTTAGAAATGACCATGGAAGAGAACGACAAACAACCGACAGGGCCACAGGAAGAAAAACCGGCAGCGGAAGCTGTTGACGAATCGGCCAAAAAGCTTGCGGAAACGGAGCAGCAGGTAGCTCAGTACAAGGACTTGCTGCTTCGAAAAGCGGCTGAATTCGAAAACTACAAAAAACGCGTCGACAACGAATCGGCAACGATTATCAAGTTCGCCAACGAAGACCTCATCGGAGAGATTATTCCTGTCCTCGACGATTTTGAGCGGTTCCTGAAATCTGCCAAGGAGCAGAAGAACCACGAGGTGCTTTCTCGCGGCGTTGAACTCGTTTACCAAAAACTCTTGAAAACCCTTGAATCACAAGGCGTCAAGGCTTTCGAGACGGTCGGAAAAGAATTTGACGTGCACTACCACGACGCTCTGATGCAGGTGCACCGCGAAGGTGTTCCTCCCCACATTATCCTGGAAGAAGTCGAAAAAGGATATCTTCTGAACGACAAGGTGATTCGGCACGCAAAGGTTGTCGTTTCTTCAGCAAGCCAGCAGCAGGATTCCCCGCAAACTGAAGAGCAAACCTCGGGAAGAACGTAGGGGTTGACTTCCTGCTATGACTAAACGAGACTATTACGAGATCCTTGGCGTATCCCGGAGCGCCTCGATTGATGAAATCAAGAAATCCTACCGCCAGCATGCCCTGAAGTTCCATCCAGACCGCAACCCGGGAAACAAAGAGGCAGAAGAGAAATTCAAAGAGGCTGCAGAGGCGTACGAGGTTTTGGGCGACCCGGACAAGCGCCGCAACTATGACCAATTCGGTCACGAGGGTTTGCGCGGCACCAACTTCCGGGAATTCCACGATATCAACGACGTTTTTTCCAGTTTCGGAGACATTTTCGGTGGAGGGTTCGGCGGTGGCATCTTCGACGAAGTGTTTGGGGCCGGCCGAACTCAGACACGCCGTTCGCGCGGCCAACACGGCTCGCCCGGTTCCGACCTCCGGGTGACCCTCCGACTGACGCTGGAGGAAATTGCAGACGGCGTTGAAAAGAAGATCAAGGTACGTCGCCAAAAAAAGTGCGATGTGTGCGACGGCAGCGGTGCAAAATCCAGCAGCGGGAAATCGACCTGCCTTCAATGCGCTGGTACGGGTGAGCTTCGTCAAGTTTCGCGGTCGATGTTCGGCCAGTTCGTGAACATCACGACATGCCCGAGGTGCGAAGGGGAAGGAAAAATCATCAAGGATCCCTGCTCCACTTGTCGCGGAGAAGGGCGTGTACAGGGGGAATCGACGATCAAAGTGAATGTCCCGGCGGGCGTGGCTGAGGGGAACTATATCCCGCTCCGCGGCCAGGGAAACGCGGGACGGCACGGGGGGCCGGCGGGCGACCTCATCGTGGTCATCGAAGAAGAAGCGAGCGAATATTTCACGCGCAATGGCGACGACATCATTTACGATCTGCTCATCAGCTTTCCCACTGCGACGCTTGGCGGAGAAGTCGAAATACCTACGCTCACCGGGAAGGCAAAATTATCGATCGAACCCGGCACACCAGCCGGCCGTTTGTTAAGAATGCGAGAGCGCGGGATTTCACACCTGAACAGCCATGGCCGAGGTGACCAGCTCGTGCGGGTCAACATCTGGGTACCGACCCGGCTCAATTCCCATGAAAAGCAGCTTCTCAAAGACCTGGCTTCCTCCGAGCACATGAACCCCAGCGAGGAAGACCGGAGGAGCAACGAGAAAACGCTTTTCGGCAAGATCAAGGATGTTTTCTCCTGAGTCTGTATGCTCAAACGCCTGGGCGATTGGCTCACTCTTACCAAGACCGAACGCAGAGTCATCCTGTTTCTTACATCGACCTTCCTTGGCGGAATAGCAGTCCGGCTGTTCCAGGAGACATTTCCGCCATCCCGCGGATTTGACTATCGGACATCGGACAGTACGTTCGCGGCTCTGAGTGCCGGAGCCATGTCCGCCGATGCCGTTGATCGGCCATACGAAGACGAAGACCGAACCGATCTCAACCGGGCCACAAAATCACAGTTGATGAAGCTCCCCGGAATCGGCGAAGTAACGGCCGAGAGGATTATCGCTTACCGCGGGAAGTTCGGGCCCTTCAAATCAGTCGGAGATTTGAAAAGAGTAAAAGGCATGAATGCGAAGAAACTGGAGCGCATCAAAGCGTTGATCACGGTGAAGGAATAGCCGGTTGTATCCGAGGTAAATAATTTGTATCTAAAACACGAAAATTCCGCACGAAGTCTTTCCATGGGCTCTTGTTCAGCAAAACCGAGGTTTCTCGCTAACCCCCTATGACGTCTTCACGCTATCTTGGCGTTTCGTTCCTCAAAGGTTGCATTCAGCTTGCCGAGGTTGAGCACGGCAAAACTGCCCAAGTGACGGTTCTCGCCGAGCGTGAAACCTCCATCGATTTCGTACAGGCGGGAGTGAATCTCTCGCCGGATCATCCCCAGCTTCGGACCTTTGTCACTGAGCTCGGCGACACCATGAAGCAGCATAAAATCAGCACTGCGCATATTTCCTTTGCCGTCCCGGCCGAACCGGTGTTTATCAACATTATTCCCGTGGACAACTCTCTCAAAGGCCCGGAACTCGGCCAATACCTCCAATGGGAGGTGGATCAATATTTTCCCAGCCTTCAGCCGAAAGAGTTCGTGATGAGTTCGCAGGAACTGCCAGAAACGAAGACCAAAAACCGCCAACTGTTCGTTGTCTGTGTGCGACGTGGGATGGTTGGTTTTCTCCAAAAAACTGCAGCGGAACTCAAATTGAAACTCCATCTTGTCGACATCGACCATTTCAGCACAGAGAAAACCTTACTCCATAACTATCCCGAAGTGCTGGTGCATCCCGTCGTGCTATTCGGGCTTCGCTACGGCGGTGTCGATGCGAGTCTGGTCAGCAACAGTGCCATGACTGATTACCGGGCGTTTATGGCCACCTCGCCTGATGAGATGAAAAAAGCGATCCAAACGTATTTGAAATACTTGAAAGAGCGCAACAGCGTAAAAACGCCGAGTGCGCTCTTCTTGCACGGAAACGAAATTCCAAAGGATCTGCCAAAAACTCTGCACAGTGAAACCGGCATCCAATGTGTGGCAATGAACTCTGTTCGTAAACTGGCGGCGAGCCCAAAACTGTATAAACCGCTTGTCCAGGAGAGTTACCGATTCGCCGCCGCCATCGGGCTGGCGCTGCGCAAAGCTTAAATGCGAATTATCGCCGGGAAGTACCGGGGCAGGCTGTTGACAACAGCCGACGACCTCACGGTTCGTCCGACGACCGACCGGGCCAAACAGACAATTTTCGACATTCTGTCTGCAAGAATTGAGTTCGACGGCATCCGGGTGCTGGATTTGTTTGCGGGGAGCGGTAGCCTTGGTCTGGAGGCTCTCAGCCGGGGCGCTTCAGCCGTCACGTTCGTTGAAAAAGCAAAACGATCTCTGGTTCTGGCTGAGCGCAACATTAAAAATCTGGGTTGCGAGTCAGAATCCACGTTGTACCAGGCTGATGTCTTCTGGTACTTGAAGAATACCAAGCAATCATACGACCTGGCGTTCGCCGATCCGCCGTATAAGCTTGAAATGATCGAAACAATCCCCGAACGAGTGTTCGAATCATCAGTTCTGAAAGAAAACGGTTATCTTGTGATGGAACACAGCAAGGAAACTGTGGCGGAACTCAACCCGTCGCACTATGAGATCACTCGCAAGCCGTTCGGACAAACGGTTGTCCTTATTTTGAAAAAACTTGCCAAACACTGAAATGAAAATCGCGATTTATCCCGGGACTTTTGACCCTATCACGAATGGCCATCTGGACATCGTCCAACGGGCCGCCAGGCTTTTCGACAAGGTCATCGTGACGATCGCCCGTAACTCGTCCAAGAACCCGATGTTTACAGAACAGGAACGTCTAGCCTTAATAAAAGCCGCCGTCAAAGGAAACAAACGAGTTGAGGTGGACGTTTTCGACGGACTCCTGGTGGATTACGCGCGGAAAAAGAAAGCAACGGCAATTGTTCGGGGGCTGCGGGCTATTTCGGATTTTGAATACGAATTCCAGATGGCGCTCATGAACCGCAAGTTGAATGACCAATTGGAAACTGTTTTCATGATGCCGAACGCGAAGTACACATTTCTCAACTCGAGTATCGTACGCGAGATCGCCCGTCTCGGCGGGGACGTCAAGGACTTTGTTCCGCCGGTTGTGCAGAAGGCCCTCGCTGCCAGGATAAAGGACCGGATGTAATGCGCCCGATTTCAAAAAAACTTGCGAATATTGAAGGTTCCACCACGATGAGGCTCTTTACCAGGGCCAAGAAGATGAAGGCCGATGGTATCGACGTGGTGAGTCTGACCGCTGGAGAACCCGATTTCCCGACGCCACAGCTTATCAAGGACGCGGGTATCAAGGCCATTCAAGAGAATTTCACAAAGTACACGCCGAACCAGGGGATTCCCGAGCTGTTGAAGGCAATCGCTGAGAAATTTCGCCGGGACAACAACCTCAACTTCGAGCCAGGACAGATACTCGTTTCCTGCGGGGCGAAACATTCGCTCTACAATGCCCTCCAGGCGCTGTGCAGCCGGGGCGATGAAGTTGTCATCCCTTCGCCGTACTGGGTCAGCTACCCCGAGATGACAAAACTGGTTGATGCGGTGCCTGTTATCGTCAAAACGTCTCAAGCAAATCATTTTAAGATGACCCCGGCTCAACTCAAGAAGGCGATCACCAAAAAAACGAAACTGATGATTTTCTGTTCACCGTCCAACCCTACCGGTGCGGTTTACACTCAAGAAGAAATCGAAGGGTTGGCAGAAGTCGTGCGAAAAACCGGTATCTACGTCCTCTCGGACGAAATTTACGAGAAGGTCATCTACGATGGAATGCATCACGTCAGTTTCGGATCCATCGATTCCGTCAAAGACCAGGTCGTGACGGTTAACGGTGTGTCGAAGGCATATTCGATGACCGGTTGGCGCATCGGATTCCTCGGTGCACGGAAGGATATCGCCGAAGCGGCAGAAAAGGTTCAAAGTCAGATCACTTCCAACGCCAATGCCATCGCCCAGAAGGCAGCGCATGCGGCTCTCACCTGTAATCTGGAATCAGAAGTGATATCAATGGTTCAGGAATTTGACCGGAGAAGGCTCTACTTCGTGTCTGAGCTGCAGAAAATCAAGGGCCTGGAGTTTATTTATCCCCGCGGCGCTTTTTACATCTTCGCCAGGGTCAAACAGTTTCTGAACAAGTCGGTGAACGGGACAAAAATCAAGACGGCTGATGAACTGTGTGAACACGCTTTGATGAAACACAATGTGGCATTCGTTCCGGGCGCCGGATTTGGCGAAAAGGATTGGATTCGGATGTCTTACGCGTGCTCAATGGCTGACCTGCAGAAAGCGACAGGACGCCTGCAAAGATGTTTGAACGAGTTAAATTCCTGAGATTCTTGTGCCGACGTACGACTATCAGTGTAAGGAATGCGGCCACCTGTTCGAAGAATTCCAATCCATGTCTTCGGACCTCCTCTTGGTGTGTCCGAAATGCGGGAAACCCACTTTGAAGCGTCAGATGTCGGGTGGGACCGGAATGATTTTCAAAGGCAGCGGGTATTATCTCACAGACTACAAGAAAGGCGGGACTTCGGAAACCCCGGCAAAACCAAAAGAAAAAGAGACAAAAACTGAGACAAAGCCGGAGTCAAAGCCTACCACCGAGTCGACAACCTCTCCCCCAAAAAAGAACGACTAGGCGTCTTTTTTCAGTCTTCCGGACTTCCGAAACGCGTCCTCCAGCTTTGATGTTCCTAACTGCCTGCCATATCTCTGCAACTCAGCTGTCAGGAGTCGCAAGGAACGCCTCACTTCGGACTTGTTAAAAGAAAGTATATCCCGCCACATTGCCGGTTCACTTGTTGCCAGCCTTGTCATATCACGGAACCCTCCTCCCGACATCCGAAGAGACTTGCGGGCCCGTATGCCGGCTGTATTCATCAATGCAACAGACAACAGCTGAGGCACGTGGCTCAGAATAGAAACCGCGACATCATGTTTTCCGGGTTCCATCAAGACAACGCTTGCTCCCAGAGCTTTCAAGAAGCTTCGCAAACGACGTATCTGTGACCCCCTTGTGCCGGGTGTCGGCGACAGTACCCACGCTGCGTGACGAAATAGATGCGGCTCTGCTCCCGCAATCCCGGACCGTTCCTTTCCCGCCATTGGGTGCCCACCGATAAAGTTGCCTACAAATTCCCGTTTCGCTTTTTTCAGAATTGCAGATTTGACGCTCCCCGTGTCCGTAACGATGGTTCCGGGCGGACAATGCCGTGCAATTTTTGACATCAGTTTAAGAATTACTGAGACAGGAGTGCAAATGAAGATGAGGCCCGCTGAGCTTACACCTTTGTGCAGATTTCGCTCGGAATAATCTATCGCCCCCTTTTTGCGGGCCGATTTCAGCACTGCCGGTTTGTCTACGCCAACGATGACCGTGGAGGGGAACGTACGTTTGATAGCCAGCCCGAGAGAACCGCCAATTAAGCCGACACCGATAATGGTGATGCGTTTGAAAGGAGCGCCCAAGGGCCTAAGCGATTCGCCGGCCAATTGCTTCCGCGATGATGCGGACTTCTTTCATCATCTGCGAGAACTGTTCCGGGAACAAAGATTGAGCCCCGTCAGATTTTGCATGGTCGGGGTCGTTGTGAACTTCAACCAGGATCCCGTCAGCTCCGGCCGCCACCGCCGCCCTCGCCATGGGGATCACTTTATCGCGAATTCCAATCGCATGAGAAGGGTCGGCCACGATCGGCAAGTGACTTTTTTTCTTCACGACAGGAATGGCCCCGATGTCCATGGTGTTCCGTGTAGCTGTTTCAAATGTCCGGATTCCGCGCTCGCAGAGAATAACTTGTTGATTGCCTCCTGAAAGCACATATTCGGCCGACATGAGCCACTCTTCGATTGTGGCGGACATCCCTCGTTTGAGCAAAACCGGTTTCGAAGCTTTCCCCAGGTCCTTCAGGAAGGTGAAATTCTGCATGTTCCGGGCGCCGACCTGGAGGATATCGGCATATTTCTCCACTAATGCGATCTGGCTTTTGTCCATCACTTCCGTGATGACTTTAAGTTTATACTTGTCTGCTGCAGCCCGAAGGAACCTGAGTCCTTCTTCACCCAACCCCTGAAACGAATATGGCGACGTGCGCGGCTTGAAGGCGCCGCCGCGCAAGACCTTCGCTCCCGCTTCAGAGACACTCTTAGCCACGGCGAACATCTGTTCCTCGCTCTCAACCGCACACGGGCCGGCCATGACCACGACTTCCTGACCGCCAAACTTCACTCCTCCCACATCGAACACTGAACCGTCGCGCTTGAAAGCGCGACTTGCCAGCTTGTAAGGCTCCGTAATGCGTACGACTTCTGAAACGCCTGGCAAAAGCTCGATTTGCCTGTGGTCAAACTCAGGATGTACGCCGATGGCCCCAAGCACGGTGTGCTGAACGCCGGTGGAACGATGCACATCGAACCCGTGCTCGTTGAGAACCCTGATGATTTCTTCTATTTGCTTTTCCGATGTTCCGGATTCAGTAACGATAACCATTTGAAATCAAGAAGTTGATGATGATTGTTGATTCAAGTACCCGTCTCTAAAAGTCGTTAAAACGACTTTACTCATGGGGGTGTTACGTTCAATAACCCACGACTTAAGTCGTGGGTTATTCTCCATCAAGTTGGAATTTGAACCGTTTTAACGGTTTTTACACCACGAACCTGTCAACTTAGTCAAGTACTTTGTTTGAAAACCTGCCCTGATCTAGCTGTACCGATCGAGCTTGAATTTTTCTCCCAGGTAGAGCTTCCGGGCCTCGGGGTCGTTTGCCAAAAAGTCCGCCGTCCCGGATTTGAGAATTCTCCCCTCAAACAGCAGATACGAACGGTCTGTGATGGAGAGTGTCTCATGGACGTTGTGGTCCGTAATCAGGACACCGATTTTCTTTTCCTTCAGCTTTATGACGATTTTCATTAATTCTTCGACGGCGATGGGGTCTATTCCCGCGAACGGCTCGTCGAGGAGCATGAACTGAGGGTCGAGTGCAAGCGCCCTTGCAATTTCGGTACGCCGGCGTTCACCGCCGGACAAGACATAACCGGGGCTCTTCGCCAGATGCGTCAGTCCAAAATCTTCCAGAAGCCGGTCGCATTTTTCAACTTGTTCCTTTGTCGAAAGGCTCGTCATTTCCAGAACGGCTCTCAGGTTATCGCGGACGCTCAGTCGCCGGAACACCGAAGCCTCCTGCGACAAATACCCTATCCCCATGCGCGCTCGGCGATACATTGGCTGGTTCGTGATTTCCGACTTGTCAAAAAAAACTTTCCCGTCATTCGGGCGAACCATCCCCACAATCATGTAGAACGTCGTCGTCTTTCCTGCCCCGTTAGGACCGAGAAGCCCGACGATTTCATTCTGTTTGACCTCAATGCT